>CAZAJB010000067.1:0-11065 GCA_964485345.1 uncultured Clostridiaceae bacterium | reverse complement strand
TAAGCTGCATCGAATATCAAGGATAGTTCTTTTCTCTTCCCGGAAAGACAAAAGAACGAATAAGAGAAGAGCCTGACAGCCGGAAAGACGGCGAATTTGCGTGTTAGGTGTTACGGTAGCACATTGTACTTCCAGTACAAAGGAGTTGTTCGACTCAACGACACGCTCAAATTTAATAGAGATGGATGGATTAATTAATCACTGCAAAAACACAGGATGTGGCTTTAAATGCTGCGATTTTGGTCAAGAAGGGCATATAGTTGCATTTCCCAATGAGCTGAAAGGGAAAGACACTAAGCATCTTCAAGTGATTGGAGAGGCAGAACATGGTGCTGTGAAAGTAAGATGTGTTGCGAAGGACAGGAAAACATGCGATGGTGGATATAAGCCGATTCAATGCAGAATATTTCCACTATGGATAGGCAAAGAGGTCATGAGAAGTTCAAGGTGCCCACTCCATAACAAGCACTTAACCGAGCATATAGCGTATGCAGTAGATCTAGTTAGCAATTATCCGATGGACATTAAGGACTTTAAGAAAAATGCATTTGTGAATAAATATATCCCATATCAGCCAAATGTTGAGGTACTGAATAGGTCAGTGCATTTTGACATTGTTGCGATGGAGCACAGCCATTTAAATAATCCTAAAGAATGTTTAAGGTCAGAGGATCACATTATTACTGAAAGTTTAAATTCAGAGTGCAGTGTAGGAGTTTATGAAGGCGATGGGCTAATAGCTTTCTCGCTTTGCTATTTTAATGAATATGGGGTTGGATATGTAGAAAAGTGCTTTGTCATGCAAGACAAAAGAGGCAGAGGCTACCAGTTTAAAATGCTTGAGGTCAATAAGAGTCTGTTAGAGATAAAAGGCGTTCACACAATTTATACTATGGTGTCTCCAAGCAACCGGGGAAGTATGAAAAGCTTTGAAAAGGCTGGATTTAAAGAGTTTAAAAAGATAGAGTTTGATGGAGAAGAGCGATTAGTTATGAAGTATGAAACTGATAGTTGACAGGAAAGTAATACAAGAAAATATAAGGGTAGCTGAATCATTTGTTGGTTCAGCTACAATAGCTTTGATGTTTAAAGAGTTTTATTCAGACTTCTATGACAATAGATTTGAAGAGTATGTATGCTATGGGAATAAAGTAAATGCTATACATAGGGTCACAAATCACATATTAAACGAAGAAGAAGCATATGGAAAAATATTAATACACGAAGATGCAATAGCAAGGCATATAGAGCACAGTAAAATTTATATCCCAATCAATCTCTATGATAACAGAGAAGGGCTTAGTATAGATGACACATATAACATCGTGAAAAAATTTAAGCGTTACAAAGATAAGATAACGCTTCTCATAACATCAGGATGCATCAATGACAGATGTCCGACTTATGAAGAGATTGTATATGTTTGGAGGAGGATGAAAGATCTTGTTTCAGGAATTAGCGTAGGTGGTAGTTTTTATTTAGGTAGAGATATTCCAGAATTCATAACAGAGGTTAGGATTGGAGAGTATATGATCTTAGGTACAATTCCTTTTGCAAGCGATGAGAGCAGGTTTTCTGATTCTGCAATAGAGGTAGAGACAGAAGTAATAGCGACCTATCCGGAAAGAGGTCATATTCTGGTGAATGGTGGATGGGCAACTATCGACACTCATAAATGTACCCTGTTATCTAAAGATTTAGAATTTGTACACAATTCATGTGATTACACGATATATTTAGATAAATATAATAGATATTCTAAAGGAGATATTGTTTCGATGATCCCTGATTACAACTCATTAGTAAAGATGCAAAATGTGGCACGAGAATATAAAAGATAGAACATTCGGATATGAGTTAGAGTTTGCAGATGCAGACAAATCACTTATAGAGCTTCCATCTGGTTATAAGTGGACAGATAACAAGATGACTTTCATGCACAACTCCGATGGGAGTGCAGTAACTCATTCAGGGAAGTATGGCGGAGAGATAAACACAAGACCATATAAGTATACAGACGAAGATCTTGAAGAACTAAAAGAGTTTATTCAGAAGATAAAAGATGCAGGTGGTTACTTAATGTGGAATGAGGGATTTGATGCTCACTTATATGTCAAGGATTTAGGGCTTGATGTTTTTAAGAGGATGTTCGCCTTATCGTATTATACAGCCTTCCCCATAAAAAGGATATTTGATATAGCGGAGTGGTGGGACACAAAGTATCTCGTACCTTCTCCGACAGAGGCGGCTTTAAATTCAGTCTTAAAAGCCGATTCCATAGGCAGCCTGATAAGCGTGTTTGGCAATAGTTCAGATAGAGGATTTATCAGATACTGGCTCAACTTGGTTCCCTTAAAGAAGTTAGGCACAGTAGAGTTTAGAATATTCAACAGTTCATGGGATTTTGAAAAGGTAAAAGAGACAATCAAATTCATGTACTCATTTGTGGAGTATGCATATCTTAATGAAGATATTTCAGAATACATAAAGCTCAACACGGTTGAATCATGCCTGAAAGCATTCAATATAGATTACGACAAAGTGCCTCAGAGGCATGAAGTTCTACCATGGGCAGGAGAGCACGACAACAATGTAACAACTTTGGGTCAGATGTTCAGAAAAACTTCAAGGATGCTTTCATATATAAAGAGAGAAACAAGAAGTTATGATTGTGCAAAAATAGTAAATTCATACTTTACAGACATTGAGCAGGTGATCAACACTCCGTTTATAGAAGTTTATACTAAGGAGTACTTTATATTCATGATGTATGAGATAATTCAAGGCAGGGTAAAATCATTACTCTTTAATGAGGATTATAATTATTTGGATATCGAGGATGGAAGCAAGGAAGAGCTATTAGCAGTATTGTTCCTTTTCAATTCAATTAAAAAGCACCAAAAGTCGGAAGATGTATATCACAAATCTTTGTATGAAGACTTCATCTCTAAGTTAGATTACTACAGAGAGAAGTACACAGAGAGATATAAAAAGATGGTAAGCAATTTAGAGAGCAAGCATATAAATGTTTATTATGGGTATAGTTTAGAGGAAGCGGTCGCATCAAGCACAGATAAAGATATAGTTGTATATCAGACAGAGTTTCATTCAGGGATAAGGGCTGCAAGCAACGCTTTACATCAAAGCCTTATAGAAGATCATGGGTATGTTCCGAGAGAAGGAACTAATTATGCAGATATAAATTTAGACCTATGTAATTATATTCTTGTTTCTCAACATCAGTTCATGGGGCACAGGAAAGTGTTAAGGGATGGTAGAACGTGCTTATACTCAAATGTTGGAGATAGTGGAGACAACAGCTTCAACAAGAGATCAATAGAGCCTTTAAAATACAGGAGACTTCCTGATGATTACGAGATAACTCCAAAAAGTAAGTTGAAATTTATCAGAGCATCTATGAGTGAGATAGACTACTTGAGGATGATCTACCTGAAAAAGGATATATTAATGGGGTCCGCTCCATTTTGTTATTTATGGTTTATTGATGATTATGTTTTTGGAGCGTCCATGTTCGATTTCCTAAAGGTGACGAAGTACGGATATAATATAGCATATATGAAGAGTGATTTTGTAATCGATAGCAATATCCCAAGGATAAGCAAATTATTGATAATGGCAGTGCTTTCAACTGAATACAAAAAAGAGCTTGACATAAGATACAGAAATGATATAGGGAGGATTTACACATCTGTTTTCACTGACAAGCCGGTATCAATGAAGTACAGGGGGGGTATTTGATTTAGACGAAAGAGTTTCAGGCAAACTACACTACTCGCAAGATGCTGGTAAATTTGGATCACTTAAGAACGTGTTGCAAACATATATAAGCAGGCACTTAAAGAAAAAATAGGGATGGCAAGATTTAAAACTCAGATAAAGGAAGTAGAGCTAAGTCTTATTGATTTGGTGGAAAAGAACGCCCATTTCATGGATCAAGATACTTTCAGACAATTAATAGCGAATATAAAAAGAGATGGACAGCTGACATCTGTACCATTTCTTGTAGAGCATAACACAGGGAGATATACAGTTATCTCAGGAAATCACAGAGTGCAGGCAGCTAAGATGGCGGGAATTGTCAAGGCTTCTTTTATTGTAGTTCATGAAGACGACATCACAAAAGACGAGATATTAGCTATCCAGCTATCCCACAACTCGATCGTAGGACAAGATGATTCTGAAATATTAAAAGAGCTACTCGAAGAAATAACAGATGTGGCTATGAAAGAATATGCTCACATATCAAACGAAATACTTGATGCCGTAAAAGATGTTGACTACGTAATTGATATGCCAAACAACGAGATAGTTCCTGTCACCTTAATGTTTGTCGATACTAATAAATTTAAGTTTGATAAGCTGATGGAAACACTTGATACGCTTACTCCAAGAGAACTGGAGAATACAACGTTGGTAAATATTGAGACATTGAAGAAATTGAATGACACTACTTCTAAAGTTGGACAGAAGTATGGGATAAAATCACAAGCTTTATCTATTTGCAAGATGATTGAACTAGTAAATATAATGTTAGATGGAGAAGAAAGAACTACCGAAGCAGGTAACTGAAAGCTTAAAGGTTAGGAGGGAAACCACAGCGCAAAGAAAGAAGAGGTTTCTATCTACCTATAAGAGAAGGCTTTGCAACGTGTCGAAGTGTTGCGAAGTTATAGGAATCTCACGCCAAACATATTATCAATGGCTTAACAAAGATGACAAATTTAAAAAAGCAATTGAGGATGAGCGAGAAGCGTTCTATGATGACCTTGAAACTGTAATGTTTAGCAAGGCAATCGAGGAAAAAGATACAACAATGCTAATCTGGATAAGTAAGACTAAGATGAAGGATAGGGGCTATGTTGAGAAAATGGAGCAAGACGTAACAGTTAATCCTTTCTTAGAATTGATGCAGGAAGCAACATCTGATGGCGAATGATAAGTATATAGAGAAATTTAAATCATGGCAGGCTGACTGGAATAAATTTGTGAGAGATGTTTTGAGAGCAAGGTTAGATAAAGAACAGCAAGCGATCATAACGTCTGTCCAACACCATCCGTTGACAGCCGTAGCAAGTGGTACAAGTAGGGGCAAAGATTTTGTTGCTGCATGTGCTGCTTTGTGTTTTATGTACCTCACTCCAAAGTTTGATAAAAAAGGGAATCTCATCGAGAACACGAAGATAGCTTTAACAGCACCAACAGGCAGGCAGGTTACTAATATTATGACACCAGAGGTCAGGAGATTGCTCAGGCAGGCAAGAGTGTTGCCGGGCAGACAGGTGGCTAATGACATAAGAACAGATTATGAAGAATGGTTCCTGACAGGATTTAAGGCAGATGACAACAACACGGAAGCATGGTCGGGGTTTCATGCCGTTAACACCATGTTCATTGTTACAGAAGCATCAGGAGTGCCAGAATCGATATATAACGCCATAGAAGGGAACCTTCAGGGGAATTCGAGATTGTTGATTGTGTTTAATCCTAACGTTACAACAGGATACGCTGCAAGAGCGATGAGGTCTGATAGATTTAACAAGTTTAGGCTTAACTCGCTTAATGCCGAGAATGTGGCAAAAAAGAAAAATATAATCCCGGGTCAGGTGGACTATGAATGGGTTAAAGATAAAGTTAATCTTTGGGCTACACGCATTCAGGAGTCAGACATCAACGAGGGAGAGGGTGATTTTCACTGGGAGGGAGGATTCTATAGACCTAACGACCTTTTCAGGGTTAAGGTTTTGGGGATGTTCCCGAAGGTCTCGGAGGACATCCTAATACCTTACGAGTGGATAGAGCTTGCTTTCAGCCGATGGGATGAGATGGAGAAACCCGAAGGTATCACTAAATTAGGCGTGGATGTTGCAGGGATGGGCAGGGATTCGAGCGTGCTGTGCCCGAGGATAGACAACTACGTGGGTGAGTTTATCACTCATCAATCAGCAGGGAAAGCAGACCATATGCATGTGGCAGGTATGGTTGTTCCATTTTTAAAGGAAGGCGCCGAAGTATATGTGGACACGATAGGAGAGGGTGCCGGGGTTTACTCTCGACTGGTGGAGCAGGGATTCAAGAATGTTGTATCATGCAAGTTCTCCGAGGGGGCTAAAGGACTGAAGGATGTAACAGGAATGAGGGAGTTCGCCACTATGAAGGCGTATCTGTACTGGGCTGTTAGGGACTGGCTGGATCCAGCCAATAAAACCAACGCCGCTCTCCCGAGAAACGACAAGCTTTTAGAAGAGGCAACAGAAATCAAATGGGAGATGCAGTCTAACGGGAAAATCATCATGGAGAAGAAAGAAGATTTAGAAAAAAGACTAAAGAGGTCGCCCGACTATTTCGATGCACTGGCAAACACATTCTACCCGAAGAGGTTCGAGTTTGCTATCAAGTAGAGGGGTGTCAATAACTTTATTAAAAAAAGTGCTATATGTACACATTTTTACTTAGATTTGTAGAGGTTTAGCGAAAAGAACAGGGATGAAAAAGTACAAGGGTTCAATAATATTAATTCTGGTCATTGCAATCATGTTGTATTTGGCGATTAGCTTCATACAAATGACATTGAACCCGATGGGCTGGCATATCGTGTCGAGGGTTATATACGCGGGGATATTGTTTTTTGCCGTGATATTTGAATTTGTAGCAACCGAACCATGAGTAGACTGGGTAAAATATTGAAGAAGAAGAAAGAGCGCAGTTCGATGTTGTTTTCTCAAGTCATTGGGAATAGCCCGGTTGTTCTTTATAATTACAATCAAGAAGATTACATAAGAAAGGGGTACTCTTCCAATGCCGAGGTTTACTCGATACTTACAAAAATCACAGACAAGGCAAACGCTTCAATTCCCTACGTCTACATCGACAAAGAGGGGGTTAAATTCAAGAAGTCGAGAAAAGACAGCGTTTTTAATATTGCGAAACACAGACTTAATGTTTACAAGGCTTTAGAATTCGCCCCCGAGGATAACGATTTGTCTGAATTGCTCAAGCGTCCTAACCCGATGCAGACGTGGAATGAATTTTCTACCCTAATGCGGATATTCTATTTCGCACAAGGGGAGGCTTTCGTTTACAGAGAGGCAGGGGATGATGATTGCGCTATAAGTTTACATATAGTACCCGCACATTTGATGAGCCAAGTAATTACAAATGATGAATTGGTGGGGTGGAAACTGAATCAATTCGGCAGAGTGAGGGAGTTTGAATTGAATGATGTGATGCACTTCAAAAAACCTAATCCAAACTTTGATGGCCAAGGCGGACAGGTAAGAGGAATGAGTCCTTTGATGGCTGGTTTGAAATATCTCCAGTTAGACGACAAATCGATGGAGAGCTGGATCAGGATGATGGATAACGAGGGTGCGAAAGGACTGATTAGCCCCAATCATAATAACGTGGAGCTATGGCTTACGCCCGAGCAAGTTTCGGAGACTGAAAAAAGCGTCGATGAAAAGATTCACGGCTCTAATAACAGGAATAGAGTAGTCGTTTCGGGGATGCCACTTCAATACACCCATATAGGATTATCACCAGACGCATTAAATATCATAAATGGGTTAGACAAAGCAGGGGTAAAGTTATGTGATTTATGGAACGTTCCATCTGTTCTTTTTGATCCGAACCCAACGTATCAGAATTTACAGGAAGGTAGGAAACGTTTCGTGATGGACGTGATACTACCCTACCTCAATGCAGAAGAGGATAAGCTGAATCAATGGCTTGTAGAACCTTTCAGGAAAAGAGACAATAAAGAGTATCTGATTGATTACGACTTGTCGGTTTACGAAGAATTGGCTCTTGATTTGGATGGAGTTGAGAAGATGCTGAAAACTCACACGATTAACGAGGTGAGAGTAATGCAAGGTTCTGACGAAAGAGAAGAGACATACGCTAACGAGATATTCATTAACCAGGGGATGATACCCCTAAGCGATTACGATGTAGAGATATGAACTTCCGCAGGATGGCACAAATAGAAGACAGAAGAATGGCGACGTACGAAAGAAAGTACGCCCGCAAGGTTCTATCCGCCATCAAAGAGCAAGGGGAGTACTTCATAGAAAACCAAATATTCAAAGACACCCTAACGCCAGTTTTAGAAGAGTTATACGAGAAGGCGATGAGTGATTTCTTGCAGAGGCAGTGGAACCAATTAGAGGGAGGCACGGTAACAAAACAAGGGTTTTTTATCGACCGATGGGCAGTCTGGAGGGAAGTTTTTAGAGCTACCAAATTAGCAACGAAGATAACCAACATAAATAAAACGACCGAGGAAACTATAAGAAGGATAGTAAGAGAAGGCTCGGAAATGGGGTTAGAGTTTTGGCAAATTGCATCTGACATAAGAAACAAAACAAGCGGGAAGATCGGGAGAAAAAGGGCGAGAATGATCGCACGCACGGAGGTAGGCGAAGCGGTTAATTTAGCCAAGGCGAAAAGCTCCGATGATTTCGAGTCGGAAACGGGAATGGAGATAGGGAAGATATGGATCCACAGGGGAGCGAAGGACCCGCGAGATTGGCACGTTGCGATGGATAACGGTACAGCTATCAAAAAACAAGACAGGTGGTCTGTAACCGATCCGAACACAGGAGTTACTGATTTAATGCTTCACCCGCACGATCCCGATGCTTCGGCAGGTAACGTGATTAATTGCGGTTGTCAAGCGATATACGTGAGATGGAAAGACGATGAATAAATAATTATGGAACAGCTATTTTATAAAAGTTTAAGCGAGGTAAACGATGTGAGCGAAGGGCGTATCATCGGGTATGCTAACGTTTACAACGTGAAGGACAGCGACGGGGATATTTCATTACCCGGCTCGTTCGCGAAGACGGTATCCGAACGAAAGGGGAAAATGAGGATATTCAAGAACCACTACCCTGATTTGCTTGTTGGTGTTCCCGCTGAACTTGATGTTTCCGACCCGTACGGTCTAAAGGTGGACATCAAGATGATGATGGACGTGGATTTAGGCAGGGACACGTGGCATGAGGTAAAGTTCCTTTTGGATAACGGTTTCGAGACAGGGTTATCAATTGGAGGGTGGGTCGTTAAGCGAAGCCAGAAGAACGCCGCTGAGGTTGTGGAGTATAAACTAAGGGAGATATCCGTACTCACCTCTTACGAGCCGGCAAACGAGTTCTCTCTTATCAGTGCCGTGAAAGCAGTAAAGGAATTAACAGAACCAACGCAAGAAGAGTTCTGGAAAGTGATCGAGAAGGCGTACAATGGAAAGTTTTCCGATCCTATTTTAAAAAGTTTAGAGCAATTTATGACACTCAAGGGCAAGGAGCCGGACGAATTAATCGAAACCACTCCCGCTAACGAGCCGTCGCAAGCATCAATAATAAAGAGTATTTACGAACAATTTAAATTCATGTAATCATGGACGAAAAAGAAAAAGAAGCTTTGGAAAAAGCAAAACAAGAAGCCCGCGAGAGCGTGGAAAAGGCTGCGACCGCTAAAGCAGAGGAAGTGGCAAAGTCGACCGTTGAGGTAGTCGTGAAAGAATCGGTCGAGGTAGCTAAGAAGGAGTTTAATGAAAAGTTGGACGAGATCGTTGGCAAGTACGACGAGCAAGCAAAGGAGCTTACCTCTAAGGAGGATATCGAGGCTCTGAAAAAAGAGTTTAAAAAAGACGTCGCTGAATTACAGGCACGCGTGAAGGCAATCAAGCAAACCTCTGTTGAAAAGACAGAAAAGTCGTTCAACGACCATCTTAAGGATGTGATCGAGGAAAATGCGGATATGCTTAAATCGCTGAAGGAAACGAAAGGGAACTTTAGTGAAACCCTGGCAATGAAAGCTGTCGGGGATATGAGTATTGAGGCCAACTTCCCTGGAGCAACTCCTTTGATTCAGGACGTGCGCCCCGGTCTGATCATGAATCCTTACAACCGTGTATGGTTGTCTGACATTCTGCCTACCGCAACATCTACCGCTAACTCCGTTCTTTATCCGAAGGAGAACGGCGGTGAAGGGGGTGTTGCATTCTGGGATAAGGATGGAGACAAAGAGCAAGTTGATTACGACTTCACTACTCAAAGCGCGTTCTTCAAGTGGATCGCTGGATGGGTTGTTGTAGATCGTGAGATGCTTGACGATATCTCGTGGCTGACGGCTTACCTGCAAAATAAGCTGTTGATCGGATTGAAGACTGCCGAAAATAACTTCATCCTTAACGGAACGAGCGACACAAACAACCCCGTTACTGGATTGCTAACCGCCGCTACCGCTTATGACGGCGACATGACTGCTTTCGTGGACATGATGATCGATGCCGCTTACGGGCAAATACCCGAGAAAACAGACGACTTCTACGTTCCGTCTAACATCATCCTCAATACGAGAGATGTTGTCAAGGTGGGCTTGAATAAAGCCTCTGGGTCGGGAGAATACGATCTTCCCGAAGGTACTGCCGTGTTCCGCGCGGGCAGACTCTCTATTGCTGGACTGGACACCGTTCCGACCACTATCATGGATAAGAACGACTTCCTTGCAATTTCACGCGACGCCGTGATGTTCCTGAGAAGGTTGTCTCCCGAGATCCGTTTGTTTGAAGACGCGGCTCTTGCTAAGAGGAACAAGGTGATGTTCCGTATCGAGGAAAGGGTGACGCAAGCCATCTTCAATGACGATGCTTTGGTGAAAGGTACTTACGGGTCTGAAGAAGAAGATTAACCAACAAGGGGAGGTTCGCCTCCCCTATAAAAACTTTTCATTATGGCAAAATTATTATACAACATAATAGCGTACGAGGATACGACTGAAAACTGGGCTGAGGATGAAACCATCTACCCGGCAAACACCCTGCTTATCGACACGGACACGGGATTGATAAAAAAAGGCAACGGCAAAGATGTTTACGCGGACATTGATGCTTTGGGCGCAAAACAGGCATTGGGATGGGGTGATATTAATGATGTACCCGCCGCGTTAAAAACAGCCCAAGTCGCCGGGACACCTTCTATCCGGGCAATCGGTACAACGGCGACCGCGGCGGCAGCCGGTAATCATAACCACTCCGTAACGG
>CAZAJB010000066.1:0-11106 GCA_964485345.1 uncultured Clostridiaceae bacterium | reverse complement strand
GAGAAATACTGCTGTGCAGCCTAATGAGGCTTATAGACAGCGCATTAATGCCTTGGCACATACCTCCTTTAAACATGTAGGGCAGAAAGTACTTTATGAGTTTGAACTCGAAAGTTCTGGCAAGTACGCCCTTGCCTTTGCATACTCTCAGCCTATGAAGCCTGGAATGCCTGTGTTTCGCACCATTGAAGTGGATGGACAGGTAATTTTTGACGAACTCCGTGATGTTCCGTTTCCCCATACAGGTATGAATATCTATGATAATCTCATCCTCGGTGGCGAGGAGCCATATTATATTTACTTCGATGAGGGACGTCACACCCTAGCTGTTAAGGTTACGGCCGCTCCACTCGATCAGATTTATAGTCGACTGAGCGAAATCATTGGGGAGATGAATGCTGTAACGCTTCAAATTAAGAAACTGACGGGCCAGAATAGTGATGTGACTAGTAATATTGACACCAATCGAACCTGGAACGTTCTACAATATATGCCCACGATTTTAGAGGATATAGAAAAATGGCAATCAGAATTATTAGATATGTACAAAGCGCTGGCCACAACCAGCGGAATCGATCCCACCTTTGCCAACGATCTCATGCTTGCGGTGCAGAATCTAGAACGACTGAAAGAGGAGCCTCGTACTTTACCGAATAAGATCTCACTCTTGGGAGACGATGCCAGCTCAGCGGCGCAGCTCTTGGGTACATTGTTACCAAAACTCGCTGGCCAGGAGCTTAGCCTTGACCGCATTTATATTTATGATGGTGAAACGGAACTTCCCTCGGCCCATGAAAAGTTCTGGGATCGATTTCGCAGAGGCGGGCAGGCCTTTTTCCATTCCTTTACACCTGTGATGAATGAATCAGCCAGCCACGGGCAAGGTACCTTAACCGTCTGGGTCAACAAATCGTCTCAATATGTAGAAGTGTTGCGGGAACTTACAGCCCAGAACTTTACGCCCAAGACAGGCATCGACGTATCATTCTCCATCATGCCCAAGGAAGACAAGCTTATTTTATCAAATGCCTCGGGCACAAATCCCGATGTTGTAGTGGGGTTATCGGCCCATTATCCCTTTGATTTTGGTGTGCGTGGGATTGCCAAAAATTTGCTGGAGTATGGAGATTTTCTAGAGTGGTATAGCGCCGAATACAATCTTGAATCCTTGGTACCATTTAGCTTTGACGGGGGGATCTATGCCGCCCCCGATACCAATGAGTTTCGGGTACTATTCTATCGCAAAGATATCTTAGAAATGTTGGGGCTCGAGGTACCTCAGACCATGGATGATGTGCGGGCCATGATGCCAACTCTGCATCGTAATGCCATGAACTTTAGTCTTCCCCTCTCCACAGATCGTGAAGGTTACAAGGGCTTTCAACAAACCATGCCCTTTGTTTATCAAAAGGGTGGCAATCCATATGCTGCCGATGGCTTGTCTGCTGCGTTGACTGACCCGCAGACCGCTGCGGGGCTGAGAGATATGGTCGATTTGTACACGATTTACGGGCTTCAATCAAATGTTAGAAGCTTTTTCAATTCCTTCCGTTCGGGAGTAATTCCCTTAGGCATTTCGAGTTATGAAACCTATCTGCAGCTGCAGACCATGGCACCGGAACTTGCTGACTTGTGGGATATTGCCCTTGCGCCTGGTGAAAGGAATCAAAATGGTGAAATTCTCCATTATCAAGCAGCAGTGGATACTGCAACGATTATTCTTGCGAACACCAACATGGCCCAGGAAGCTTATACCTTTATGAAGTGGTGGTTATCTTCTAAAACGCAGCTTGATTATGCCAACCACCTTCAACTGAAATATGGCCCCGATTACAAATGGAATACCGCAAACCTGGTAGCTTTTTCAGAAATGGGTTTACCGAGCAAGCACAAAGAAGTTATCCTGACGATGTGGAGGGATTGGCAGAAAGAGACTCCTCGTCATGTTGCAAGCTATATGTTAGAGAGGGAGATCAGTAACCTTTGGGGCTCTGTTGTTCGTGATAACATGCCCTTTATGCCTACCTTAGATGGGGCACAGAAAAACACCGATCGCGAAATGGAACGGAAACTACGTGAATTTGGCTTTCTTGATGAAAACGGTTCGGTTTTGCGGGCATACCCAATTGGAACTGCAAGGGAATTCGAGCTACTGCTACTCCAGGAGGAGGGTGAGCAATGAAGACAATAATCCGCCCGAAGCGAACAAAGCCAGCGGTGAGACAATTTTCATTAAGTCAATTCTTAGACCGTCACAGTGTACTCGTACTGCAGTTACCATTTTTGTTATTGTTTCTGTTATTTATTCTGTTTCCTGTGATTGTTGCCTTTGGGCTATCCTTTACAGACTTTAATACGATTCAGACCCCTCAGTGGGTGGGTATGAAAAACTATGTCGATCTTTTAACCAAAGACACTATCTTTATGCAACATGCCCTGCCTAATACAGTGCTCTTTGCCATCGTTGTTGGTGTGGGAGGGTATGTGTTGTCTTTCTTCTTGGCCTGGTTACTTGCGCAAGTGACTCGGGGGTGGCGTACGGTACTGGCTGTGATCTTTTACTCACCATCTTTGACTGGTGCAGCAATGATGAGTGCTGTTTGGCGTGTTTTGTTTAGTGAGGATAAGGTGGGCTATCTCAATGCTTTTCTTTTGTCTCATGATCTCATTCAGACGCCCATTGCGTGGTTAACGAGTCCAGATACCTTGATGTTTGTGATGATCCTTGTTTCCTTGTGGTCATCCATGGGAATTGGTTTTTTGGCCATGCTAGCTGGCATTCTTAACGTGAATAGGGAACTTTATGAAGCAGCCCACATTGATGGGGTTTCCAATCGTTGGCAAGAGATCATCTATGTGACGATCCCGGCGACCAGGCCCCAGATGCTTTTTGGGGCTGTCATGTCTGTCGTTGGTACCTTCCAAAATGGATCGATTGGTGTCACATTGTCGGGAGGTCAAAATCCCACTCCAGGCTACGCGGGCCAGCTATTGGTGACTCACATCGAGGATTATGGCTTTATACGGTATGAAATGGGTTATGCCGCAGCCGTATCAGTTATCCTTCTCGTGATCATTTACGCCATCTCTCGTATTGCAAAACGCCTGTTCACTGACAAGGAGGGGGCATAGTGAAGCAAACGAAAACTCGACGGTTCAAGGCGATTGGGGTGAATCCAACTCGATTTGAAAAGGGGCAGGTAAAGTTCTTAGCCTTCTTGATTCCCCTTTCCCTATTGATGCTACTACCCCTTGTCTTTATTGTCTCGAATGCATTTAAACCCATGGAGGAACTATTCCTTTATCCTCCAACCTTCATTACGACGCGCCCAACATTGCAGAACTTTGCAAATCTAACCGCAACTTCAGCAAATAAGGCTATCCCAGCCAGTCGATATCTGTTTAATAGTATCGTATCTTCGTTGGTTGTTGTCGCTCTTAATTTGTTATTTACCTCTGCAGCTGCATTTTGTATGAGTAAGAAGCGTTATCGATTGAAGACGATGCTCTTTGAGCTGAACACCATTTCATTGATGTTTGTGCCGGTGGCGGTGGCTATTCCTCGCTATTTTATCATTCACAGATTGGGCTTGATGGACAGCTTTTTATCGACGATTGTACCCCTTTTGGCCTCGCCCGTAGGGTTGTTTTTAGTCAAGCAGTTTATTGATCAAATTCCCAATTCTATGCTTGAGGCCGCCCAAATCGACGGGGCCAGCGACTATTATGTTTTGCGGCGAATTGTTTTACCGAACATTACCCCTGCACTAGCTACGGTAGCTATGCTCACCTTTCAGTCGGCCTGGAATTCCACAGAGGCATCGGTATACTATATCCACAATGAAGCGATCAAGACGTTCTCCTTCTATCTCACTACGTTAACAACCAGCGGTGGCAATGCCTATGATATGGTTGGCGCGCTAACGGGTGCGGGTAGTGCAGCGAGCGCGGTGGCCGGCATGGGAATTGCTGCAGCGGGAACCTTGATCATGCTTGTTCCGAATCTGATTTTATTCATTATCTTACAATCACGGGTTATGAATACCATGGCCCATTCCGGTATGAAGTAGGGGGTGGTAATGTGAAGAAAAGCGGACTGCTTTTAGCGATAATTTTAGTCATCTTTTGTCTTCCGGTAGAGGCCATTGAATCTACGGCCTACACCTACACCCTCTCTACGGACTATTTTATCATTCGAACACAAGATGCCTATATGCCAGGTAGCGCAATACTACGGGAGATTGGACTGCGTTCACCTGAAGATTTGTCTATTGTAGGAAAGGATATGTACATTGCTGATACCGGAAATCAGCGAATTGTTCGATACCGTATGGATACAGGGCTTGTTGAGTTTCTAGGGGAAGGAATGCTTAGGCAACCCACAGGCGTTTGTGTGTCAGAAGACGGGCGCATTTTTGTGGCAGATTACGGGGCAAGTACGGTCGTGATCTTGGATCTAAACAGACCAGAGGAAGTGGTTACCATTGGGAGACCCGATTCGGCTTTGTACGGTAGTACGACCCCTTATAAACCTCAAAAGGTGGCAGTGGACGGTTTTGGTAATCTCTATGTGACGAGCGAAGGTACGCATGAGGGGATTTTACAATTTGATGTGAACGGTAACTTCGCAGGCTTTTTCGGAGCCAATAAAGCAGACCCCCTTAACCCCATGGAGTGGATTCAAGAGAACTTTTTCACTGAAGAACAGAAATCACGACTTTTACTGCGCAACCCACCTCGCATTGCGAACTTGGATGTTTCCAGTGAAAACTTGGTCTACTCGGTGACACAGTTTCGCGCAAGGGAGTCCCTTAAAAAGCTCAATCTTGCTGGGATTAATATAATGCTCTACAAACGTATTCAGGGCGAGGATAACTACGTCGATGTCACGGTAGGCCCAGGTGGAGAGATGTTTGCTGTGACAAATACAGGCTCCATCACCGAATATGACCGAGACGGTCGCTACCTTTTTGCCTTTGGCGGTCGGGCTATTGCGTCCGATCGCAATGGACTAACTAGCGTAGTTAGTGCTATTGCCGTAGATCATGAATATAACCTGTATGTCCTTGATAAGCAGCGGGGAATTGTCCAGCCCTATGTTCCCACCGATTTTGCCTTAAGCATCCATGAGGGATTAGCCCACTACCATGCTGGAAAATATGGGGAGGCCGCAGATATCTGGAGTGAATTTTTGCGCCTAACCCCTCGGGCATCATTTGCCCATTGGGGCTATGGTCTTGCCCTGTGGCAAATGGGGGAGTATGCTGAAGCCCAATACCACCTGGAATTAGTGGGTGATCTGGGATATGCTTCCGATGCTTTCTGGGAACGGCGCAATGAATGGTTAATGAATCATCTTGCTCAAGTCTTACTCTGGTTAGCTATTCTGTCCTTAGTTCTTTGGTTATTAGGCGTTATACGCAAGCGGACGACTTTGTTCCGTGGACTAGAACAGAGATGGCACAACTGGTTAGAAAGGTACAAGCTACTACGTGATTTAGTCTATATGAAGCATATGATCCGCCATCCCATTGATGCGGTGTATGATCTAAAACGCGGCTATTATGGCAGCCTATCTTCGGCCAGCATCTTGTATATAGGCGCTCTGGTGGTATGGCTAGCAGACAATATCCTGACGGCAAATCTCTTTAATCGCCAGGCGTTTTCCTACACTTGGCAAAATCCGTTGGTGATTACCGGTATGGTGGTAGTCCCTGTAATCTTGTTTGTGGTGGGCAACTATTTTATCAGCTCCATTAATGACGGGGAAGGATCGTTTGTAAATGTCTACATCGTTATGGCCTATGCGCTATCAGCTTATATTCTCTTTACCCCAGCCATTACTGTTTTATCCCATGGACTAACGCTCAATGAATCCTTTGTATATGTGCTACTCAAGCTCCTTGTTAGTGGATACACCTTAATTTTGGTATTCATTAGTGCCAAAGAAACACATAATTACACCTTCGGTGGAACCATTAAAAACCTGCTCTTGACTCTGTGTTTTATCGCTTTAGCCATTCTCGCTATGCTGATTCTGTACTTGATGTGGAATGAATTGATCGGCTTTTTCGTTACCTTGTTTGAGGAGGTGCGTTATCGTGTATAAGCGTTTTGGGGTACTCCTACTAGGCGTTTTTCTTCTGTGGGCTGTGCCGGGTTATTCCATGACCATAGATTCCTATGACCCTAAGGCGATGGAGGTGACATCCAATCGCTATGTGAGACCTGATGGTGAAATACAAAGCGTTCATGGTTTCTTAGATATAGAGGGCTTTAGCTTGGTTGCCAATACAGCACAGGCAGAACTCTGGCTTTCCGAAGCGTACCACACGATTCGCCTCGTGGATCGTTCCTCTGGATATGTTTGGGGTGCAATTCCTCTAGAAAATGCGCGCAATCTCAATACATCCTGGAAAAGCTATGGGGGCTCCCTCGTCTCCATCGAATGCTACGATAATAGGAACACTGAGAGACGTTATGGCCTTTTGGGAAATGCAGAGGTCGATTATAGTTTGCTACACAATGGGTTTTCTTTTGTTGCTGAATATGCAGACCTTGGTATCTCTTTTTCAGGGCGTGTGACTCTTACAGACAATAAGCTCACCTTGGAGCTAGATGAAAATAGCGTTCAGGAAACAGCAGATTACCGCCTCAAATCGTTGGTTTTCTTGCCCTACTTTGGTAGTGTCTTTGAAGATGAGGTAGAAGGTTGGTTTCTTTTACCGGATGGGCCAGGGGCTTTGATGCGTTTTCAGAAACCAGCCAGTTATATCGCAGGTTTTGATCGCAAGGTCTATGGACCTGATCTGGCCATTGACCAGTTAGGGGAGGCCCAGTCCCTTAATGCCAATCGCCCAGATGACTATGTTATTCCCACGACTTCGGTACTGATGCCCGTTTATGGTATTGCCCATGGTATTCGGCAAAATGGTTTGCTCAGTATAATTGAGGGCGGACAGCAATATGCATCCATTGTGGCGACCCCTGCCGGGCTCGGAAACACTCGCTATAACAGTATTATGGTGCGCTTTGAATACAGGCAAAAGTTCGGTCAAGTCACCAGCCGATCTGGTTCAAGCACACTGATGCCGCAGGAGCAGATGAATGTGTTCACCCCTAAACAATCCTTTTATGTTCTTTCGGGCCCGGAGAGTTCCTACGATCAAATGGCGGTTTATTATAGAAATCTGCTCGCCAAAGAAGAAATTATAGGTAGCACCTCGTCTGATGCGATGAGCTTGCGTTTAGAAACCCTCGGTGCAGATGTAAAGCAAACTGCTCTGTGGAAGAGGTGGCAGGTTTTTACAACAATGCAGGATATCGCGGACATGGTTGCGGAACTACAGAGTGACGGTATTGATAGGATCAGCGTAGTTTTAAAAAACTACACGAAGGGTAATAAGCCCGGAAAATTCTTAAATGCTAATGTCGGTTCTGAAAGCGAGCTACTGCGACTCGAAGAGATGCTCCAGGCCAGTGGCGGACACCTTGCTTTGTATTTAGACCCGCTCAGTGCTAATGGGGATCAGATCAACCTGCGTTTGCAGGCCGCACACAATATGAGTAGGCGGCCAATTCAGATTGTCCGGAATAATTGGGACGTTATGTATCCTGCAACGTATTTCTATCGAATGGATGCAGTGGTAGAAAATATTCAGGGACATCAAAGTCATTTTTCCACCTTCGATCTGGCCGTTGATCAATTAGGGGGCAGATTGTTTGGCGACTTTACCTCCGACCACGAGAACACTCGCACCGATAACATGGTGCGGTTCGTATCGCTGGTCGAAGGACTCTCCCAAGGAAGGAAACTTGCTCTTTACACCCCCAATCAACTCATGTGGCCATTTGCTACCAGTTTCTATGACGTACCCTTGGTTAATGGTCAGTACCTCTATGAGACGGATACGGTACCGTTTTTGCCTATTGTATTGAAAGGCTCGCTGGCCTTGTATGGGCCGCCTCTGAATACCACCTTTTTTGGCCAGAATCGGATCCTACGCATGATTGAATATGGCACATATCCGTCCTTTATTGTAACTCAAGCCGAAAGCCGGGAGTTGACTGACACACCCCTGGAGGATCTGTATTCGACTGCTTTTGCCGACTGGTCGGATTACATTGTTGACACCTATTTATATATGGAGGAGGCTCTACAGCATGTGGAGGGACAGAAAATAGTTAGCCACCAAGCGATCAACCTAGGGCAGGTTATGGTGGAGTACGAAAATGGGATCATAATTCTCATTAACTATATGGAGTCTCCATGGGAAAGTCCCTTTGGTGTCGTTGCCGCCCAAGATTACATTGTTGTTGAGGGGGGTGTTGACCTGTGAGAAAGTCTAAGCTGACGGTGGCTTGGCGCAATCGTTTGACAGGTTTGGCGTTTTTTTCGCCCTGGCTCATCGGCTTTCTGCTCTTTACAGCCTATCCCATGGTGTACTCGATCGTAATTAGCTTTTCCGATGTTCGCATTAGGGTGACCGGTACAGAGCTCTCCTTTGTGGGTCTTAACCACTTTCGCTATGCACTCATGCAAGATGCCTCGTTTCCCACCGATTTGTTGGAGAGTCTGTTTCTCATCGTTTCAGGTTTGCCTATTGTTATGGTGTTTTCGCTGATTATTGCCTTGCTTTTAAATAGAAAATTCCCTGGGCGTGCTTTTTTTCGTGCAGTCTTCTTTTTACCGGTTATTGTCATGTCAGGCCCAGTCTTAACCCAGTTAGTTCAAGAAACCGATGCCATGCAGTTACAGATGAGCTTTGGCATTCTTAGCAGATACTTCTACCAGTTCAACGGACGTCTGATTGTGTTGTTCATGGATAATCTTGTACGTACTTTGTGGTTTACCGGCGTTCAAATCATGGTTTTTCTTGCCGTTCTGCAAAAAATCGATCGCAGTATGTACGAAGCGGCGTCCATCGATGGTGCAACTGGTTGGGAGATGTTTTGGAGGATCACATTGCCACATTTACGTCCCACCATTGTGCTCAATGCGATCTATACGATTGTGGAGATGGGCTCGGTATCTTCTGACCCAACCAATGTAAGAATCATGGCGCATTTACTAGAGGTGCAGCGACCGTACAGCTATTCGGCAGCTATGGCCTGGATCTATGCACTAGCGCAGTTGTTGTTGATCGGAATCGCTGCCTTGGTGCTGGTGGAAAAGAAGGGGAGGCGGGCTGTATGAAGGCGTCTATAGGAAAGGTTTTACTAGGCACAAGCGAACGCGATGGATTACTTTTACGACTTTTCCTCTATGGGGTACTGCTAGGAATTGGCTTTATCTTTTTGTATCCGATCCTATACATGATCTCTACGAGCTTTATGAGTACAAGGGATCTGGTCGATGCCACTGTAAGCTGGATCCCCCGGGAGTTTAGCCTTGAAGGGTTCTACAAAGCACAAGCGACACTTGGTTATAAAGAAGGACTAACTGCCTCTTTGGTTTATTCCTTCTTTCCTGCAGTACTCCAGACAGCCTCGCTGGCCTTTGCTGGTTACGGTCTCGCCCGTTTTAATGTGCCCTTTAAGAGGCTGTGGCTTGCTTTAATTGTGTTTGTCTTCTTGGTGCCCTCGGCCGTTACTCTGATCCCCCGCTATATGCTGTTTAATCAATATAAAATGGT
Source organism: uncultured Clostridiaceae bacterium (assembly GCA_964485345.1). GTDB lineage: Bacteria > Bacillota > Limnochordia > Darwinibacteriales > Darwinibacteriaceae > UBA5420. Next base: position 1,471 of record CAZAJB010000066.1, on the reverse strand, counting down.
AAATACCCCCTGGCCCACCATGGTTACAGCCCTCGGAGGACAGGGGGTCAAAAGTTCCGTGTTTCTCTTAGTATATTATCAGTACTTTAGCTCGTATCCCCGGGCTTTGGATGAAGCTGCAATGATCGATGGTGCCGGAAGCTTGCGTGTGTTCTTCCAAATCGCTATTCCTATGGCCATTCCAGCCATCGTTGTCACTTTCTTGTTCTCGTTTATCTGGTTTTGGAACGAGACTACTCAGTTATCCTTGCTCTCGGGCACAGCGGCCCGGACACTTCCCATTCGACTTCAGAGCTTTGTGGATAGCTTCAACAAATTGTATCCTGCGAACGATATCAGTGCCGGTGGTGCCCTGAATGAATCCATCCGCCTGGCGGGCACCTTGCTTTCGATTGCTCCGCTTTTGGTCTTATACCTCTTCTTGCAGCGCTTCTTTGTGCAAAGCATTGAGCGCACAGGTATTACCGGTGAATAGAGTGCCGCGACCGGCCCTTTGCTTAGGATTTGCGCGGGCGACGTTGACGATGGTGGTGAGTTGTTCTCCGTGGTTTCCTTGCTCTGGACGGAGGCTCCTCGGTTAGTTGCACCGGTGTTGTATTTGGTTCTTTCGTTAGTAGCCTTAGAGTAGCAGCCAAAAGAGTAACGGAATCATGGTCTTCGAGTAAGTTTTCGGCTAGGCTTTTGTAGGTCGAAAGTACGGGCTCTTCGATGGCTTTGAGCACCCTCTCCACCGTAATCTGTTGTTGACCTGCCCGGGCATCTGTAATTGTAGGTATGGGGTGCCGAATGATTTTTCGTCCCGTTAGGCGTTCAATAATACGCAGGTGATCCAGCTCCCGATGGGTGATAAATGTAAAGGCTGCACCTTTGCGTACCGCGCGCCCTGTGCGTCCAATGCGGTGTACATAACTTTCGGGATCCTGGGGGATATCGAAATTGTAGACATGGGTAACACCTTCAATATCAAGTCCCCTGGCGGCTACATCTGTTGCCACTAAAATCTCGATCGCTCCAGCACGGAATTGGTTCATAACTGCATTACGCTGACTTTGATTAAGATCACCGTGGATCGCACCTGAAGAGTAACCCCTGCGGGCTAAGGCTTGGTTGACCTCATCGACTCGGCGTTTTGTTCGGCCAAAGATGATGGCCCCCTCAGGCGTATGGAGATCCAGGAGATTACAGAGGATGTCGAATTTTTTCCTCTCTGGAAGCTCGATGTAATGCTGTTCGGTACTGGGCACAGTGATGTTGCGTGGCGTGGCCTTGATCAAAGTGGGTTTGCGCATGAATTGATTGGATATCGTTTCTACTGCCCTGGTGATGGAAGCGGAGAAAAGCAATGTCTGCCTATCCTCGGGGATATGGCTAAGGATGTGCTTGATATCGTCAATAAAGCCCATATTGAGCATTTCATCAGCTTCATCCACATTATGGAAGGTGACTGAAATATGCAGGTAACCGCCAAAAA
>CAZAJB010000065.1:0-11236 GCA_964485345.1 uncultured Clostridiaceae bacterium | reverse complement strand
GGAATCAGTCCCATAATTGATAGGGAGGTTACACTTTTTCCGCAGCCCGATTCGCCAACGATCCCGATAGTACCTCCCTTATCTAGATCAAAGCTGATGCCATCGACTGCTGGAATCACACCATCATCTGTATAAAAATGTGTTTTGAGGTTCTTAACTGACAACAATTTCTGTGTCATAACACCCTCCCTCTCTCGATACTTCTTATACGACGCCACCGACCATGCCGATGACGTTGAAATCATGAGTTTAAAACTGCCTACGATACTTTCCCATACTTCTGCGAGACCCGGTGATTTCCTGCTAAAAAATGATGGAATTATGCACGAAGTTTACCAAAACTGGCGTAAAGCCCCTGGTTTTGGGTATGAGGAGTATGTCTTCTTAACTACCCAGCCCTATTTCAAGCTCTGGTCTCAGTCTCGACCACTGCAAGACTAAACCGTCGAGACCGAGCCACCTGATCTCCAAGGCTACGAGCTCCTCTTGGACTGTCAAGAAGGTCGTCAACCGCAGGGCATGGTCTCCAATCTCTAAGCCCAAGGCGTTACCAAGCTCTCCAGCTGGCAAAAGGATCTCTGCCTTTTGCTCCGCAACTTCGAGCTGTTCTTGGCAGTCTGCCGGAAGGAGCTCCCGCAAACTGTGACTAAGGCCCGTGCCCACCCGCAGTTCCTTCTGGGTAATCAGCTGTTCATAGCAAAGAAGAGACTCCCGTTTATGTAATGTACTGGCCAAGAAGAGTTCCAGGTTTGCCCACCTTGTTACACTGGGGCAGAGCTCGCTACCGCTCCCTTTGGTGATGGTGAGTTCAGCCTGAACAGCCTGGATCTCCCCGGGTCTTTCCTTACCTTGATGGCGTTCGAGCCTGCGCGCGTAGAGCCTGCGCATTTCATGCAAGGATAGCTCCGCTTCGGAGAGGATCGTTCGCACATAGGGAGTTGTTGTACCCGCTGCATGCGCCAAATCCTTGACCGTCAGATAGGGATCGCTCTGGGCTAGTGCGATGACGCGTGCCTTGATCGAATGTTCCATCATGCCATAGCTCCTCCTCTCCCGTTTTCACCCATCTACAAGATCCGCTCCAGTCTGGGCGCGTGAGCCAAGCCAGGAATGCGGCCGCGCTTGGCCACCGCCTGTCCATTCACTTCTTTGATATCCATCGTCATATCAATGGCAGAGGCCCCCGAAATGTAACTACCTACGCCAAAGGCATCGGCACCAGCTGCAGCCAAGAGCTTGATGCGTTCTGGATCTAAGCCGCCGGAGACGAAGATGTGTATATGCTCGTGGCCGGCTAAATCCAGTTTTGCCCTGAGTTCCTGGATGAGGCCTGGGGTGACACCACCCCGTTCACTGGGGGTATCTAAACGAACCGATTCAAGACCGGTAGTAGGCGCGGCGGCGAGTCTGAGGCTCTCTTCGACCTCGTCCTTGAAGGTATCAACCAGCATCGAACGGACCGAATCGGGAGGCATAAATTTGTGGTAGGCTTCGGCAGCCTCTAATGTGTCTCCCACAATGAGAAATAGGGCATGGGGAACTGTCCCGGAAGGTTCTAGGCCCGCGAGCTTAGCGCCGAGAATGCAGGAGGCCCCATCGACTCCTCCCACAATGGCCGCCCGCTCCATGACCGGTGCAACCGCTGGGTGTAAGTGTCTGGCACCAAAGCAGAGGACCGGTCTACCATCAGCTGCTGTTTTGGCGTTGTGGGCTGCCGTAGCCCATCCACACGAACTAGCCAGGATGCCCAAAATGGCGGTCTCGTAGATGCCAAAACTCGAATAACGGCCGTGAATCCGCATGACGACCTCTTTACCCTCAAAAGGTGTTCCTTCTTTCAGGCTCCACACTTCCAGCCCCAAATTGGCCAAAAGTACGGTGGCTTCCGCTCGACCGGCAAAGATTCCAGGGCGACGCCCAAAGATTTCCGCCACTACGGTTGTATCTTCCTTCTCAAGACCTTTAAGAATTTCCCTGGTCTTGACGAAATAGATGTCGGTCGTCAATCCCCTAATAATCTCTTCATGGCTGGCGGAAAAAAGTCGCGGTGTCTCGAGGGTGAGTTCCGTCACTTCCTTCACGGTTTCAATTTGCTTGACCATTATCATTTGCCCCTTTCGTGCTAGAAACCTAATCTATTCATACAAAAGCGTATAAAGGTTATGCATCATAATAACCTTACGGACATAGGACCGGGTCTCCCCGAAGGGAATCTGTCCCGTTCGCTCATAGGAACCATCCCAAATGCGATCATTGAGCCAGCGCCGAGCATTGGTAGGCCCTGCATTGTACGCGGCTAACGCTGCATACTGCGTAGGGAAACGCGCCAGAAGATCGGTTAAGTAATAGGCGCCGAGCCCAATATTGGTCTTGGGATCAAGCAAATCCTCTACCGCAATGGGCTGCGCCATTTGCTCACCAAGCCAGATTGCCGTCTCCGGCATGATCTGCATCAGCCCAACCGCCCCCTTAGGGGACACCGCATCAAAACGAAAACCACTTTCCACCTGGATCATGGCCGCCAGCAGCATGGGATCCAGACCATATGATTCTGCAACGGCTGATATTACTTCGTCATAGTAAAGAGGAAAAGCGCCCCGCAAAAAAAAGGGGGCACTGATGAAAATAAGCACGATCACCACAAGCACCATCAGGATAGAAAGGCGTCCCAAGACTCATTCCCCCGTAGCTGTCGTAATCAAAGCTAGGATACACTCAGCGGTAGCAAACTCGATCAGAGCCTCTTTCTTCTTGTCATGGGCAATCAAAGCTAGGGTCATTCATATCTCCTTCCACAGGCTATCTACTTGTTGCCAGGTTTCCGCCAGCGAACCATTATTGTTAATCACGACGGTAGCCCGCTCTACTTTTTCTTCTAAAGGGAGTTGACTGGCGATCATCTGCGCGGCCGTTGGGCGAGAAATACCATCCCGCTTCATCAGGCGCTCCATCTGTACATCTGGCCGCACGTAGACAACCCAGACCTTTTCCATCAAGTGGTCCCAACCCACCTCGTAAAGAAGAGGCACCTCAGCGAAGACTACCTTGCCTTCACGTTTTGTAGCCTTGGCCTCACCTTGCAGGCGTAATAAAACCTCAGGATGGATAATTCCTTCCAGTATTTTGCGTTTGGTGGCATCGGCAAAGATAATTCGAGCGAGTAAACTGCGATTGATGGTGTGATCACTTTCGATCACCTCAGGGAACGAGTCCCGGACCTTTTCCCAGCCGGGTGTGTGGGGTTCAATCACTTGGCGGGAGAACAGATCAGCGTCTAAGACCACCGCCCCTAAGTGACGCAAACGCCCCGCCACTGCACTTTTACCGCTGGCTATGCCTCCTGTGATCCCGATCATCAAGTTACTCCCTTTGGCAGGTGGGGCAGTAATGACTGGTGCGGCCCGCCACCTTCTTATGTTCTAAGTCTACTCCACAGCGGGGACATTTTTCCCCCTTTTTCCCATATACTTGCAGCTCGTTTTGGAAGGACCCTTCTTGCCCGAAACCTGTCCGGTAATCACGCAATGTGGTACCTTGACCTTCGATAGCAAGCCCTAACACCTTTTGAATTGCCTGGTGGAGGCGCTTGAGCTCCTTCTTCTGCAGTGAATTTCCGGTTCTTTCAGGGTGAATCTTGGCGAGAAAAAGGCTCTCATCCGCGTAAATGTTTCCGAGTCCGGCAATTTTGCTTTGGTCTAAGAGAATCCCCTTAATTGTTGCACTTCGATTGACAGTAATTTCCTGTAAAAATTGCACCGTAAACTCCTCCGCTAATGGTTCCACGCCAAGCTTGGCTAACCCTTTAATCTGCTCGTATTCTCCTATTTTTACTAAGTCCAGCGTGGCAAACTTGCGTACATCTTCAAAACGCAGATCGCCTGCGGAGCCGAAGCCAAAGATGACGGAGGTGTGTTTGGCTTGGGCAATGGCAGAATCGGAGTAATAGATGAGCCTGCCGGTCATGCGCAAATGGGCTACGAGTTCTAGCTCGCGCTCTAGGTGGAAGATTAAGTACTTCCCTCGCCGAGTGAGATCCAAAAAACGCAGACCTGTGAGCCTGGCTTGAAACTCCTGCGGTGTAATATGCTGCAAGATCCTTTCGTAATGGACCTCTACCGATTCGATGGGCTTATGCAAGATGACGGGCAAGAGGCTGCGCCGCACTGTTTCAACTTCGGGTAATTCAGGCATAGTCTACTCCTTTGCGTCAAAACTCGTTACATCGCGCCAATTCGGACCATAGGAAATGCCCACTTCGAGTGGGATAACAAGGGGATAAACCCCTTCCATTTCCCTTTTTACCAGGTGGCCCGCAGAATCGAGCTCAGCTATGGGTACCTCCAAGACCAGTTCGTCATGGACCTGCAAGAGCAGACGACTTTTCAGTTTAGAAGCCTGGAGCGCACGATAGACCTTCAACATGGCCAGCTTAATAATGTCTGCAGCACTCCCTTGAATGGGAGTATTCATGGCGGTGCGCGCAGCAAAACTCCGCAGGGCGAAATTTCGGCTCTGGAGATTGGGCAGGTAGCGGCGGCGGCCGGCCAGGGTCGTGACATAACCATCTCTCTTGCCCTGTTCTACCATACTATCTAGGTAGACCTTGACCATGGGGTAACGCAGGAAGTAAGAGTCAATATACTCTTGGGCTTCGGCCCGCGTCAGATTAATGCCTTTTGCCAACCCGAAGCTGGAAATACCGTAGATGATACCAAAATTGATGGCCTTGGCCGCACTCCTCTGCTCGCTCGTGACCTGATCTAGGGCTTGGCCAAAGACCTCGGCCGCGGTCTGGGCGTGGATATCCTGTCCACTGCGGAAGGCATCCTGCAACACCTGATCGCCTGAGAGATGAGCTAGTAAACGCAGCTCGATTTGGGAGTAGTCTGCCATGAGCAAGACATGACCTTCTGGGGCCACAAAGGCCTCGCGGATCCGGCGCCCTTCCTTGGTCCGGACTGGTATGTTCTGTAAATTGGGATGGGTGCTCGAAAGGCGCCCCGTAGCCGTCACGGTCTGGTTAAAGGTGGTGTGAATTCGCTTTGTTTCTGGCGAAATCAGCTCTGCTAAGGAAGCGGTGTAGGTAGACTTGAGTTTGGCCACTTGTCGATACTCTAAGACACTGGCCACAATGGCATGATCGCTTAGTTCTTCCAGAACACCGGCACTGGTGGAAGGGCCTGTCTTGGTGCGTTTGAGCACGGGTAGACCGAGTTTATCAAAGAGGACTACGCCCAGTTGTTTGGGCGAATTGATGTTAAACTCCTCCCCCGCCTCGTCGTAGATTACCTTTGTGAGACGCTGCAGTGTCTCCTCGAGTTCCACAGAGATGATTTCGAGTTTGGCGGGATCAAGTACGATGCCATGGGCCTCCATGTCCGCCAAAGCGCTGACCAAAGGCAGTTCTAGATCGCTATAGAGACTCCACAACTCATCCTTCTTAAGCCCTTCTTTGGCGAGCTGGGCGATTTCTTTATACAGACGAAGATAGACCCCTTGATACTCCGGTTCCCGGGGATCTAGGTTGGCTTGGGGCTGTTCGAAATGCTGGCACAAAGCCCCAAGGTCCCAGCGTTTTTCGGGATTTAGACAATACAGGGCCAGCTCCAGATCGAAGAACGCAAGGTCGGAGCCTTCTATGGCCAGGAGGTGCAAAATCTCTTTGCCCGATGTGACATAGAGCTTTCTGCCCTGGAGCAAGGCGCCTAGGCGGTCCTTGTTATCCTTAATCCAAGCCTCTCCCAAGGACCACACCTCGGTTTGCACTAGGGTAAAGAGAGCTGCTTGGTCCTGGGCATAGCTAAGGTAGAGCTCGTCGGCGGCCTCGACCTGCGCCAAGAAGGTCTCTAGGTTCTCTTCGTCTACCTTGGTGATGGCCGTTTCCCAGCTATCAGAAACCTCCGATACCCCTGCACCACCCTTGGGCAAGCGGTCTAGGAGGGTGCGAAAGCCGAGCTGGGCAAACATCTCGCGCACCGCGCCTTGATCCATCTCTCTTTTTTCGCCTAAGTCGACTTGCACTGGAGCATCAAGACGGATTGTGGCGAGCTCCTTACTCAAAAAGGCTTGTCCCTGGTAGGTGATGAGGTTTTCCTTCCGCTTACCCTTCAGCTGATCGAGGTTAGCATAGACCCCTTCAACCGAGTCATACTTGGCTAAAAGGTCTAGAGCTGTCTTTTCGCCGATACCAGGCACCCCCGGAATATTATCAGAACTATCGCCCATGAGGCCTTTCAGGTCAATCACTTGCCTGGGGGTAAGTCCATAGCTTGTACGCAGAGCTTCTTCTGTCACAAGCTCCGTATCTGTAATCCCCCGCTTGGTAAAGAGCACCTTGGTCTGAGGAGAAACCAGCTGAAAGGCATCGCGATCGCCAGTGACAATGAAGACTTCGTATCCTTCGCGCTCCCCCTGTTTCGCCACGGTTCCTAGGAGGTCGTCCGCTTCATAGCCCTGCAGCTCGAGGCGGGGAATGCCTAGTTTATCCAAGAGATCCTTCATCACAGGGATCTGCGAACGTAAGTCGTCGGGCATGCCCTTACGCGTTGCTTTATAATCCTCGAACTGCACATGGCGGAACGTGGGACCTGAGACATCGAACGTAACTAGGAGCTGGTCTGGTTCGTAATCCTCCTTAAGCCGAAAGAGCATCATGGTTAAGCCATAGACGGCATTGGTAGGATGGCCGCTAGGATTGGTCAGCGGTGGTAGGGCGTAGAACGCCCGGTTTATCAAACTGTTCCCGTCAATAAGAAACAGACGTTTTTCCACAGAAGATCCCTCATTTCTTCCTTTTCTATTCCACGCCCGCCTGTAAAAACCTGCCTTTACTGGGTAAAGACCCCCGCTCTACCGAGTATTACATAGAGGCTTAGCCTTGAAATGGGCGAATGAAGGGATATAAGATAGATATAGTCTAAGAAAAGGAGTATGCTTATGCGACCAACGAAGCTCATGATTATAGCTCTTGTTCTGTTTGTCTTAGCCAGCCCTCTCCTAGGAGGCGGAAGGGCAGTTGCAGCCTTTGCTGATATTGACCATAACTGGGCCAAAGAGGCCATCGTATCCCTAGAAGCACAGGGACTCTTTGAGGATCTTTGGCTTGAAAGCTTTGTACCCTCCGCCAGTGTCTCCCACGCTGAACTGTTTGCCCTGTTGGCGGGAGCATTTCAACTGACGGAAGAGGACGAACAGGCTCTCACCACCTGGCTTGGTGACCTCTTAGTGGGGCATCAAGAGGGTGTCACCCGTGGTGAGTTTGCGGCGGCACTAGCCAACCTGCTTGGTCTTGGCGAACAGGCCGACGTGCCCCAGGGCTTCTACGCTTCCTTTGCCGATGTTAGCCTTGACTACCCTGGCTTTATGGGAGTGGAGGTCTTGCAACGGCTGGCCCTTCTCCCCACCCACATGGTAGGACGCTTTGAGCCCTATCGGCTGATCACCCGTAGTGAGGCTGCCTTCATTTTGGCCCAGGCCAAGGAGCTCCAGGCAGTGAAAGGCCTCGTAGCAGAGGTGGCGGAAGGCGGAAAGCAATTTACAGTCAGTGAGGCGGAAGGCGACAAGGAGTTTGTCTTTACTCTCCTCAACGAAACCCTCTATGTAGCTCCAGGCAGTCTCACTCGAGACAGCATCAGTAAAAACGGGCAACTAGAAAAGGGTCAAAACGTAGTCGTCTTGGCCCGGAACAATCACGCTCTGCTGATCAATCTAGAACAGGTCTCCACAGCACAGGTTCTGATGGATGGTTTGAACAATGCCACCAAGGTACTTGTTGATGTCTTAACGCCCGCCCAAATCAACGCCATTATTGCCGGTGATTGGGACCAACTTGGCGAAGAGGTCAACTATACACTGTATGAGCAGCTCGTTGATCGGGGGGTCTCCCCTTGGGAAGCAGATGCTTTATTGAAGCAAGACTGGGATAGTGTGCAGTTGATGCTACAAGATCGGCTTACACAGGAGGCCGCTGATTACCTCAAGGTAGCCCCTGAACTGGTGCAAGCAGCCGTCAGTCAAGATTGGCAGAGACTCTTGGAATACGCTCAAGCAGAACTCGCCCAGCGCTTGCTGACGAGCGACTGGCTGAAAGAAGCTACCGCGACGAATTAGCCTGTTTTGGCCACTCTAAGCGTAGCTCCTGCAGATGATCTGCTGCCAATAGGGATCTTGCTGGTTGGTAGATTTCTCCCCACAGACTCACAACCTGCATAGGCAGGGGCATCAAGAGCCGAACCGGTTCGTCCATGCGCAAGTAAATCTCTTCTTGAAAAATCAAAGCCTGGCCCAGAGATCTCTCGCCCACATAGCCTAAGGGACTATGAAGCCTGAGTTGTCCCTGGGCCTTGCTGTAGCCAAGCCCGGTATAGTGGAGATAAGCCTCAAGGGGCAGAAAATATTCGTCGCCCCACTTCACCGTAGCAAGGGACATTTCGCTCCTGGGATCAAAAGGTAGATCAAAGGGTAGGAAAAATTCGCCATTCCATTCCACCGCAGTAACCTCTGCCTGCTTCCCATCGAAGATCAGGGGGCATTGCCAAGGGAGCGGATATGGCTCACCTGTGGGAACTCGAAGTAAGGTAAGGAGCGCGGGCCAGTGGACACCGCTCCACATGGACCGTGCAAGCTCTTCCTGGAGCTGCCGTTGACTGATACCTTGCTTGTATACATCGGGGTAGACGGTAATGGTCTTGGTATGGAGGAGAGGATCCTCATCCAGGAGGACAGTCTGGTAAATCAGCCTAACCGTCGTTCCAATCTGCACGAGGTCCGTGAGTTCTTCCACATCGCGATTTAGCATACGAATGCAACCGGAGGAAGCAGGCGAACCGATGGAGGCGGGCTGATTGGTACCATGAATTCCGTAACCTGCAAAGCCCAAGCCCAACCACCGGGTACCAACAGGGTTTTCCGGACCGGGCAAGACCGGTTCCCTACCCTCCGGAGGATAGTAGGTGGGATTCACAACCTTATTCATGATTGTGGTTTCGCCTAAGACGGATGGGTTGAGTTCTGTGCCAATGCTGATAGGGAAACTGCGAACTGGCGTTCCATCATCGTAGACATAAAGGGTAAAGGCTGGAATATTGATGACAACCACGCGCTCCGCTAAGGCATTTCCGCCCAGCAGAGCCACTGCCATGACGATGAAAAAGAGCGTGCGTACATGTCTTTGCCACATAAGAATCTCCTCCCCCGTTAGCATCTCAAACGAAGGAGGAGATTATTCTCTTAACTAGCTACAACGGCTGAATCCGCACTCTAGGCAGGTAGCACAACCGCTTTCTTCCACCATATTGCCGCTACACTCGGGGCAAGACCCGCCTGTGAATAGGCTAGAACCTAGCGAAGCGCTCTCCACTCTTGGTGTCGCTGCTACTCTGGGGGCCTCAGCCATTCCATTGCCCTGGAGATATTCTTCGAGGACGTGTGCGATAGCGTCGGGGCAAGAGAGAATCTGTTTGCCATCTTGCCAAATGGGATGGGGACAACGAATCCCCTTTAACTGTTTGACCACCTGTTGTGGTTCTACACCGGCACGCAGAGAGAGAGAAATCAACCTGGCCGTGGCCTCTGAGAAGGAACCTGCACACCCACCGGCCTTGCCTATGGTTGTAAACACCTCACAGATCCCTTGTTCATCGGCATTAATCGTAACATATAGGGAACCGCAACCTGTTTTGACCCGCACCGTCTGTCCGGTAGTCACCCGGGGGCGTTTGCGCGGCGTTGGACGATGTGGTGTTTCGTCCCTGACCGCTTCGTCAGATTCGGTCTGATGCCCGACGGTGAGTACTTCGCCTTCCCTCGATCCGGCTCGGTACACTGTGACGCCTTTGCAGCCCAAGTCATAGGCCAAGTGGTAGACATTTCGAATATCTTCTCTGGTGGCCTCTTGCGGGAAGTTTACCGTCTTGCTTACGGCATTATCTGTGAACTCCTGAAAGGCTGCCTGCATCCGGATGTGCCATTCTGGCTTTGTTTCGTATGCTGTCACAAAGACGCTACGGAGTTCTTCTGGGATCGCTTCGATCCCACGGGCATGACCATGCCTTGCCACTTCTTCGATTAGCTCGGGCTCGTAGAGTCCTGCCTCCTTGAGAATTGCTTCAAACTGAGGATTGACCTCAATCAACCTGTCATTATCCATCACATTGCGCGTGAAGGCGAGGGCAAAGATTGGTTCGATGCCGCTCGAGCACCCGGCAATGATGGAAATCGTGCCGGTGGGGGCAATGGTTGTGACCGTGGCGTTGCGCATGGGCTTGCCGGTCTTTTCAAAGATACTTCCAATGTAGTTTGGGAAGGAGCCTCGCTCTTCGCCGAGCTGTGAGGACGCGGCATGACCCTTAGTCTGGATGAAACGCATCAGCTCACGACCAAGTTCAATGCCTTCTTCGCTGTTATAGGGGATACCAAGGCGCATAAGCAGGTCTGCGAACCCCATGACACCTAGGCCAATCTTGCGGTTGGCGTAGGTCATGTCTTGAATAGCCGGAATGGGATAACGGTTGGCGTCAATGATATTATCCAGAAAACGAACTCCGATTTCCACGACGTCTTGTAGGCGATCCCAGTTCACAGTCCAGGTGTCGCCCTCCCTGATGGCCATTTGGGCGAGATTGATGGATCCGAGGTTACAACTTTCGTTGGGTAGCAGGGGCTGCTCGCCGCAGGGGTTTGTGGCCTCAATTTCGCCCACGAGTGGCGTCGGATTGGCACGATTGAGGCGGTCGAGAAAGACAATGCCCGGTTCACCGTTTTTCCAGGCCATCTCGATGATGAGTTCAAAGACTTCTTTGGCATTAAGCTCGCCCACAGTTTCCTTGGAGCGAGGGTTGACGAGGCTATAGGGCTGGTCGGCGAATACCGCTTCCATAAACTCCTCGGTTATGCCCACGGAGATATTGAAGTTCGTGATCTCGCCAGGATCCGCCTTGCACTGAATGAACTGGAGAATGTCGGGATGATCGACCCGCAGGATTCCCATATTGGCTCCTCGGCGAGTACCTCCCTGCTTGATGGCGTCTGTGGTGGCGTTATAGGCCTTCATAAAAGAGACCGGTCCGCTGGCCACGCCGCCCGTTGTGCTGACTACGTCTGAGTTCGGACGCAGGCGCGAAAAACTAAAGCCAGTCCCACCACCGGATTTCTGAATTAGAGCAGTATTTTTAAGCGTATCGAAGATACCTTCCATGGAGTCCTCAACGGGAAGAACAAAACAAGCGGATAATTGCTG
>CAZAJB010000064.1:0-11272 GCA_964485345.1 uncultured Clostridiaceae bacterium | reverse complement strand
GGGCAAGGAGGGAAAGGGAAAGTTTGCGTTTTTCTGCGGCAAGCACAGGGACTCCCTCCCAGTTTCTGTAATGCCACGCAGGGGCTCTTCGAGATTCTTGTAGATGTCGTTGTTTAGGGCCTTAAGAGGGGAGACGTAGAGCACTCGCACGCCGGAGTGGTCCGGGATCTCGCCCGCCAGGAGCTTCTTGTACAGGATGTCCAGGCACTTGAAGAAAGCGGCCAGGGTTTTTCCTGATCCGGTAGCGGCTAAAATCAAGACATTCCTACCACCGTCAATTTCGGGCCAACCTTGCCTCTGGGGCAGAGTGGGGGAGTCAAAGGTAGCTTGAAACCACCTCTTGAGTACCAGATGAAAACTAACCAGGCTATCCTGCATGGCGCACCCCTGTCTCTCTAGTTCTAAACAGAGTATACCATATTCTGGCTTCTGACTCCCGACATAATCCCTCGCGCTTGGGTAACACAACTTGGGACTGCCTTTTTGTACTGCCAGCTCTATTCATGGTATACTGCAAGTGAAATGGGAAGGGGGAAGGCGCATTGAATGACGTTTTCCAAGCATTGCAGCACCACGTTGAGCATCGACGGGTGCTTAACACGCACTCCCATCATCTACAGGATCAAGACTTTCATGGCTTTGATTTAGATCAGCTTCTGAGCCATTCTTACGTTAACTGGAATGGAGTTCCCTTATCTCCCACCTATGAAAGTCGGGTCAATTACCTCGAGAAAAACAAGTATAGTTCCTATTTCGTCTGGCTCCAGAAAGGTCTGCAAGCGCTGTATGGTTTCACAGAACCTCTGTCTGCTGACAATTGGGAGTGGCTCTCGGCAGAGATTTCTCGAGCACATGGGGATAAACAGCATCACTTGCGTGTGCTGCAAGATACCTGCCAATACGAAAAGGTGATCCTCGACACATATTGGGAACCGGGGAGTGATAATGGTCATCCAGAAGCTTTCGCCCCCACGTTGCGAGTGAACTCCTTCTTGTTTGGGTATAGTTCAGTCGCTGTAGATCACAATGGGCATAGCCCGAAAACACTTTATGGTTATGTTCCTAAAGACTTAGATGAGTATGTATCCTTTATGGAGGAACGGATTCGTGCGAAACAAGAACAAGGCTGTGTTGCCCTGAAGTGTGCGGCCGCCTATGAGCGGGGCTTAGACTTTGAGGCTGTGTCCCGAGCGGTTGCCAGCAGGGTACTGAAACAGCGCCCCCATGAGCAATCCCCTTTAGACATCAAGAACTTCCAAGACTATATCTTTGAACAAGTATGCCGGATTGCCGCGCAACTTGACCTGCCGCTGCAAGTCCACACTGGCATGGGGCTCCTGGGGAAAACGAGGGCGATGGAACTAAACGGTGTTATTGGGCGTAACCCGGATACCAAGTTTGTCCTGTTCCATGGTAGTTACCCTTGGACGGCAGATGTACATGGTCTCTTGCGGGTGCATCCCAACGTCTACCCTGATATATGCTGGCTACCCCTTCTATCTACATCGGCTGCCATTCGCATGCTCCATGAGCTCATGGAGGGAGGAACCTCAGACAAGGTTTGTTGGGGCTGCGATACATGGACTTCAGAAGAGAGTTATGGCGCCTTGTTGGCAATTCGCCATGTGCTTGCCACCGTCTTAGCTCGCAAGGTCGAAGAGGGCTATTTCACGTTGGAAGACGCCTATGAAATGGCAGATAATCTGCTGTGGCGTAATGCCAAAGGTTTATATGGAATATAAGATACATGACAGAGCTGCCTTTTGGCTGACACCGCTAGGTGGTTCTTTACATTTCCCTAATTTATGGAATTGCGCTATATTTCACAAACTTGTGTATATACCAAAGATGTCACAATTGCCAAGACCCCTTGATTACGATTTTGGAATAAATAAGGGATTCGCTTACCAATTATCGCCGTGGCAGCAGGTGGAAAAGTCGATTTTTCGCAACTTCGGGGGGTGTTTCGTTGACAACCGAAATGTGTTAAACTATACTTGTTAGTAAAACAAGGTGGAGGGTGAAATGTGATTATGTGCCAAAAATGGGCAAGTTCAAAAGGAGTATTTTTTAGCTTGGTTCTGATTGCAGCTTTAATCGTGGCAGCTTTACCAGGTGGAGCAGTGCAGGCGGCAAGTGATCATATCGGTGTTTATGCAGGCGGACATGGGACAACGGGAATGGCTGGTACAGTAAACTACACATATTCTGTGGAACTAAAGGCTGATGAGAGCTATGAGCTCAAGAGTTATTTCGTGATGGGCGATGCGCTTTATGAGTTTGTCGAAACCGGCGCCTACGCGGTTGACGGCGGCAAGCTTGTGATTACCCCCGCAGGACAGGATGCTCTTGTAGGTACTTTGAACAGTGATGGGTCTATTACGATGGAAGTAAAGCCGTCACAAATGGCTAGCAAACGCACTGAAGCAACACTGGTGCCCTCGGAAAACACTGTGGCCGGAGTTTACAAAGCAACATTACAAGGGGCTGTAGCTGTTGAAGCCACTTTGTACCTAACTCACCAGGGGCAGTATGCCTATATTGCTGTTCCAGGTAATGACTCCGCCGCCGTACATGAAAACGGGACATACAGCGTGACTGGTACAGAAGTTACCTTCCAGATTGCTGAATCAGGCGAAACTGTTTCTGGTACCGCCCAGGATGGTAAAGTGAGCGCTCCTTTCGTCGTTTCTGCCATGATGGGAATGCGGATGCCAGTTGAACTTGTAAAATAGGCAGCATTAGGGTCTGCGAAGAGCGGCTGAATTGTCCGCTCTTCGAGGCCTTTTGTTATACATAACATCTTAGGAGGATGAACAAATGACAGAGAATACCCCAAAAACTGCGGAGTCCTTTTTCCGCTGGGCCTTTAACACCAGAGCAAACACAGTGACGCAGCTCCATGAAGGAAAAGAAATGTCAAGAGACAAGGTTTTTTTGAGTTTTTGCTCTCATAACCCTGCCCTTGTTTCGCATGGCCCAGCTGGCCTCAATGCAAGCATTAAGGGTGTGGGCTTTCTGCCCAAAGAAGAGCATTTAGAAGAAGTCTTAGAAGCATATCTCAAACATATTGATGCTTATGACGGAGACGACAAAGCACACAGTGAGAGAGGGCTTAAACTCTTGGTTGAGCAGATTTATAGTCCCGATATGCATCATCGTGTAGACTTTGCCAGAGTAGGCAGTCTAGAGATGGCCAAGGACCATAGCTGGGCTAATCTTCAGGAGAATCCCGGTGCCACCCTACTTTACTATCAACCGCCCATGATCTCCTATGAGCTCAGGGGACAAATCCGCATCTTTGATGAGGCCGCATCCGGCAAACAAGAACTATACCAGCAGTTTATCAATGCACAGCATGACGTCTATCATAGACCTGATAAAACTCGTTGGCTGAAGTATCCAGCCTATGTCTTTGATATTGAAGAAATCTTTGATAACTCCGCATCCCGCGAAGGCTTCGGAACGAAGCTCCAGTTTCCTTATTAGAACGAAGATTGGGGTTCGGCTTTTGAGCGAACCCCACTCCTCATAAATTAGGAGTGGTTACGTCATGAGTAAACTGATGCGTCTAACATTGGCCATTTTGCTGATCGGGCTTGTGTCCATGCTTAGTGCCTGCGGCAAGACAGAACCCGAGCAAGCGGTAGTTCAAGAGGTGGAGCAAGCTGTATCCGAAGTGCAGGGGCCAGCAGTGGCTGAGGAAACATTTGAGCTTTATGGCGATTATGCCATCGATATAAGCAATCTTGGCATGGCCTTAACGTTCTATCTGCGCATTGCAGAGGACGACACCTTTGTCCTCTCTGCCAATCGCGCTTTTAGTGACGATCGCGGTAGCGGGACAATTGGTGAGTTGGACGGCACGTACCTAATGATCTATGCAGACTCAACGCCAGATCGGTCTAAGACTGCAACCTTTGAGCGGGTCGGGCCGAATCTGATTTTCCGTTCCATTTTGCCCTATGGTTCAGCCAATATCTCCTTTGAGAAAGAGGACGATGACAACCCCGAGATTATCTATCAGCTGACCGGTGATAAGTATGTGTATGAAGAGTACTATGACACCTATTTAGGCTTTGGTAGTGTGGATGGTGCCCGGTATGACTATGTCCTGCAACTCGGAGCTGGTGCTAAGTATAAACTGGTCGTAAATTACAGTTTAGGCGAAGGACTACCCGTTTACGAAGAAATGGGCAGTTTCCGTATTTCAGGTGGAGGTATCTTGATCACTCCCGCAGGCGGGGAGGAACTGGCGGGATCCATCCTAGCTGACGGCGCACTGGAGCTCGAGGTGAGGCCTGAGGATACGCTGGATCGAACGAAGGTTCTTTTTAGGGTGGCGACCACTGCCGAGCATGCCGGCACCTGGCATGGGCAAGGCGAAGCTGGAATCACAGCCCGTCTTGACCTGGATTACTTTGGAGGATACGACTTTACTTCCACGCAGCAAGATGAGTCCTACGCTGAAGCTGGTGCCTTCGCAGTGACCCAGGGGGTCATCACCTTTACCACAGAAGGCCAAGAAACTCCGCTATCTGGTACAAAGGCAGGCTATGTGTTACGGGCCTCCTTGAACGGTTTCGATTGGGTGCTGTATGACGAGGCTATTCTAGGTGAATTCACTGGAGGCACCATGGTGAACGAAGCCTATCTTGCAACGTTGCAGACGGATGCTGATGGTTCTTACACACTAACAATTGTGGATCAGGATCGCGATTCCACCGAGCTTGTGAATGAGGCGGGAGTCTTTACGATCCTTCCTGGACCCATGTCCTACGTGCTTACACTGACGCATGATGAAACCGTTAGGGTAGGAGACATTTGGCCTAGTGGGTTCAATATGACATTCGACATTGATGGCACAAATTACAGCTTCTTATTAACAAAGTAACGAGACGGCTTTGGGGCTAGCACTTTGTGCTACCTCAAAGCCGTTTGACGAGGTGAATGCTATGGTAAGAAGGCTAATGCTCCTCCTTGTAGTGAGCATTATTATTATTCCCTTGGTCGGATGTCAAGGCATCAGTCAAAGCCATCGGCCAGATCCTGATACACTTTATGTGGGTTCAGTACAGACATCATTTCCCGCGGCTTATATGCCCTGGCTCTCTCGGGAGGGCATCGCACCTACCATTGCGGGCTTGCTTTATGACTCTTTGTTTTCCTATGATGAAGATTCAGGTACCTACCTCCCTTCGATTGGGATGGACTGGTACTATGTTGACGAGAACGGCCTGCCCATTCTTACCGAGGATGGCACAATTGATTACGCCCGTCTAGAAGAGGTCTATGGAAGTCCTGAGCACCAGTTCTTAAGGATTAAGGTGGTCATTCATGACAATATCACCTGGAGCGACGGCGAGCCGTTGACAGTGGAGGATGTCTATTATTCCTTCGATATTGCCACGAACAATACCCTCTCCAACCATGCCGGGGCTTTGGCCTGGACAAGTGACTTAAGACATAATTACACAAATGGGGTCTTAACCCAGCAAGGTCTCTTTACCTATGATCGGGGAGCGGCGAGGCAGGGTTATGAAATTGCGGAGGCAGACAAAGACACTGTCATCTACCTCCATGTTAACAAGGTTTTGGGATCCGTAATGCCCCTCTTTACCTCGGTCCTCATTTTGCCACAACATGTGTGGGAACCCGTTGTTTCCTTGGAACATCAACTGAACAGTACCTCTCCGAACGAGGAAATTCTCTATCGTTATCGCAATCCCGTTGGTAGTGGGAGCTGGGTCTTAAATGCAGCAAAGTCTAACAACCAACAGATTATCCTGCACAGACGGCCCGATTATCATCTGACAAAGGAAGATGGTAGTCCACTCATCGAACTGGAGTCCATTCAGTTTATGCTGTACCAGGAGATCAATGTGGCCATCTATGCCCTCTTGAAGGGACATATCGATGTGCTCGGTACTACCGTGAGTTCCAATTACCTTAGGCTGTTCGCCAGCGAAGAAGATATTTTCGTCTCCAACGCTCCTGGTGAGTTTGCACAGACCTTGGTCTTTAACGTCCATCCGGTATCGAGTGAACGCAATCCCCTGCGGGACTTGCTCGCTAACAATGATTTCCGTAGAGCGATGGCCCTAGCCATTGACCAGGAAGAACTGATCGAGAAAGTCCTGGATGGGGCGGGTCGCCAGGAGAGCGCAGGATTGATGAAGGCTTCCTTGGTGGACTTTTACAACCCCAGGGCAGATAGTCTACCCACAGATCGTGAGATGCGACTCGCTGAAGCGAACACCATCTTGGATCAGATCGCGCCAGAGCGAGACAGTGCAGGCTATAGGCTCCTGGCAGGTAAGCGTGTCAGCTTTGAGATTCTCGGCAGCCCTGGAGAGCAGGATCTGATCTCCTACTTGCAGATCCAGTTCCAGAAAATTGGCGTGGATGTGCAGTATGCAGCAAAGGGGACCCAACCCGAATCAACCTACCTTTATACCAGTCGCTTTGACCTGACTTTGCACGGCGTAAGCTTCTCTCTTTCCAACATTGATATCATGTACCCAGCCCACTTTCAGACGCTGGGACGTACGTCGAATTACGGACGTCTAGTGAACGAAGAGTTGAACGAAGCGATTCATGCCATGCGCTTTACACTTAACCTAAACACAAAGTATGACCTGATTAAAGCGATCCAGCCCATGATTGCCGAGGAGTTTTACAAGGTACCACTTTATACCTCTAATGTGATATCGGTGGCTCGCACCGATCGCTTTGCAGGCTACCAGGTGGTGGACGGATCGACAGTGTTGAACAGCCTAACGTTAGAGAGCTTGCGGAAGACCGAGAGGGGCAGGTGATAGCATGAAGTACACATATGTGATCAAACGAATTTTATATTCTGTCTTTGTCTTTGCCGTGGTTATCACGCTGAACTTCTTTATTCCCCGCATTGGTGTGGATGATCCCGCAGAGCGCTACTATCCGCCGCAGGGGAACATGAGTGAGATTGAGTACGAGATCATCAAACAAGTTACAAGAAAGCAATATGGCTTCCATGTATCTACTTGGCAGCAATACACGAATTATCTAGAAGGTCTCTCTCGGGGGGATCTAGGAAGTTCCTTTCGCCCAGGCTCCCCCTCAGTCCTTGGCCTGATTTTAGAACGGCTACCGTGGACTTTGGTCTTGTCCGTGAGCACCATGCTGATCGGACTTATCACCGGCGTCTTATTCGGTGTGCTGGCGGCCGTAAAACGCGGCCGATGGCAAGATACCATGCTCCTCAATGCCTCAACGATCATGATTGCCTTACCCTCGTTTTTCATAGCCCTAATCCTCTCATTTTACTTGGGATTTGAGCTCGAGGTTTTCCCTGCTTACACGGACCCGAATATGGTTTCTAGCTTCTCCTGGGCCCTAGAGAGCATCCGCCGGGTGGCCCAGAATGCGGCCCTGCCAGTGCTCAGCATGGTGGTCGGTAGTGTGATCAGTTATGCCCAAGGGACCCGTAACGCGGTGATTGCAGTTACCAACGAGGATTTCGTCTTGACTGCTAGAGCGAAGGGCCTCAAGCAAGGCACGATTCGCTACAAGCATATCTTGAGAAACTCCATGCTGCCCATTGTCACATCATTGGGAATGAGCATTAGTGGCCTAATTGGGGGGCAGGTCGTGATTGAACAAGTCTTTAACTGGAATGGTATGGGGACTTTGTTCCTCGAGGCAAACAACTCGAACGACTACCCCTTGATGATGGGTATTATGATTTTGCTCTCTGGGTTTACGATCGTCGCAATTCTTGTTACAGACCTGGTTTACGTACTACTAGATCCTAGGGTGACGGTAGGTGATAAGCGATGAAGAGGATTCGCAGCATTGGTGCCTTTATTCAGCGTATTTGGAGCCATAAGCAGGGTAAGATCGGCATCATCATGGTTGGTTTCTTAGTCTTGGTGGCAGTTTTGGCGCCCCTAATCGCCCCCTACGATCCCTATGATGTTTCGCAGCGGGCTGCGAAGGGTTTACCCCCGAGCTCTCACCATCTTCTCGGGACGAGTATTAGCACCGGACAGGACATTTTCAGCATGTTGGTCTATGGTACGAGGGTATCTTTGATCGTAGGCGTGACCTCAGGGGTATGTATTGCCTTTGTTGGCTCGATTCTCGGGGTGGCAGCAGGATACCTTGGGGGTTTTGTCGACAGTATCATTATGAGGATCGTCGACATTATGCTGGTCATTCCAACCCTGCCCTTGGTGATCGTGCTTACGAATGTATTGGGCCGCGACTTTTGGATCATCATTCTGATTTTTGTCGCTTTAGGTTGGACCGGCTTGGCCAGAACGATTCGCTCTTTAGTCTTGGTCTTGAAGAACAGCAATTACGTGAAAGCGGCGGAGCTGGCCGGTGCTAGTCGCTGGCATGTCATGGTGCGCCACATTCTGCCGGGAACCAGTCATTTGCTTATTATGAGTACCGCCCTGAGTAGCGCGGGAATTATGGTGGCTGAGGCGGGCTTAAGCTTCTTGGGGCTCGGCGATCCAACCGCCATTAGCTGGGGTAAAATGCTGGCAGATGCCCAAGGCGGTGGTGCCTTGCTCTTTGGTGCCTGGTGGTGGATCCTAGCTCCAGGGCTGGGCATCTTCCTAGCTGTTTTCAGCTTTATGCGCTTGGGAATTGTCATGGAAGAGATTGCTAACCCCCGCATGAAACAGACCAGCAGTGTCTATAAGATCTTTAAGAGTTTGGACAGCAGTTATATTGCAGATGTCTTTAACTCCATGGATGAGTATGAGCAACTTGGTGTGACAGAAAGTGCAGGAGGTGGGGAGACACGTGAAACAAATGCTTAAGCTACGGAATCTCAAAGTGGTCTTTCCAACCAATTACGGTGTCATTCGCGCCGTGGAATCGGTGGATCTTACTATCGGTGACCGAGAATGCGTGGCCCTTGTGGGAGAATCGGGTTGTGGGAAGACGGTGACGAGTCAATCGGTCATGCGCCTGATTGAATCACCCCCTGCCATTACCCGTGTGGATTCTATTGAGTTTGACGGCAAAGAGATTAAGGATTATACGCCCAAGCAAATGCAGGAGATACGCGGGAAAGACATGGCTATGATCTTCCAAGATGCCATGACATCGCTCAATCCTGTCATGACAGTAGGCAACCAGATTGACGAGATGTACATGCGTCATCAAGGCGATGCGAAAAAGGCAGCTCGGAAAAAAACGGTAAAGGCTCTAGAACTGATCGGGCTACCTGAGCCCGCCACCAGGGCCAATAGCTTTCCCCATCAGCTTAGTGGGGGCATGCGTCAACGAGTCCTGCTGGCCATGGCTTTTGCCTGTCTGCCCAAACTGATTATCGCCGATGAGCCAACGACCGCCCTGGATGTGACCATTCAAGCTCAGGTCCTAAAGACCCTCAGGGGCATGCAGCAAGGCTGCGGCACGGCACTTCTCTTGGTAACCCATGATCTGAGTGTGGTGGCCAGTAGTGCGGATGTGGTTTATGTGATGTACGCGGGGAAGATTGTGGAAAAGGCACCGGTGAAGGCGCTCTTTACCTCGCCCCATCATCCCTATACCGTGGGATTGATGGCCGCTGTTCCTAGACTTAGCGATGAGAAGAGGAAGTTTACCCAGATTCCGGGTACGGTGCCCCATCCGGCTCGTAAACCAAGTGGCTGTTACTTCCATCCCCGCTGTGAATACGCGCTGGAGCAATGCAGAAAAGAGATGCCACCGCTTCGCAAGATTGGACCAGACCGGGAAGTACGCTGTTACTACCCACTGCGAGTAGGGGGGGAAGAACGTGAGTGAGATTCTAAAAATGGAGAATGTATCCGTCCACTTTCCCGTCAAGGGTGGTTTGCCCTTGTTCAGCCGTGGAGTCATTCAGGCTGTTAGTGATGTGTCCTTAGCGATCCGCCAGGGTGAGACGTTCGGAATTGTAGGCGAGTCTGGCTGTGGTAAGACAACGCTAGCTAATGCCATGATTGGGATGGTGAAGCCCACAGATGGCCAAGTGCTTTTTAATGGTAAGAATCTGAATGCACTAGCGAGGGATGAGTTCAAGAAGACGCGCCGTCAGATGCAGATGATTTTCCAAGATCCCTTTTCGTCTCTGAATCCGCGATTCGATGTCTACCAGATTGTCTCAGAACCCATGTTTATACGGGGTGAAGACAGCGAAGAGGCCATGCTGGCAAGGGTGGTTGAGCTTTTGGAGCTCGTGGGTTTGTCGGCGGAGGATTTGCATCGTCATCCGTCGGATTTTTCTGGTGGTCAAAGACAACGTATAGGCATTGCCCGGGCCATTAGCTTGAATCCGAGTTTCCTGGTGTGCGATGAACCGGTATCGGCCCTTGATGTCAGTATTCATGCCCAAATTCTAAATCTCTTGGTGGAGATTCAGGAACACCTGAAACTGACCTATGTGTTCATTTCGCACAACTTGGCCGATGTGAAGAATATCTGCGACCGCATGGCTGTCATGTATCTAGGAAAGATTACGGAATCGGGGGATAGCGACAAGATCTTCAAAAAGCCACTGCACCCCTACACCCAGGCCCTATTAGCTGCTGTCTTGGATACCAACTTTGATGAGAGACGGGAGCAAGTCATACTGAAGGGCGATATTCCAAGCCCTATCAATCCACCTGCAGGCTGCCGCTTCTGGCAGCGCTGTCCCAAGGCGATGGAGGGCTGCAAGACGGTTCCTCCAGGTCTTGTTGAGGTAGAGGAGGGTCACTTTGTAGCTTGCCACCTGGTCAATGGTTTTCCCGATGGTAAGCTCCCGGACCGCTACGATGCGCCGGTGGAAGGCGCAAAGAAGTGACGGAGACAGCCTGCAATTTTCGCCTTTTTGTGCTGGGCAACTTGGTCACCTTTCTCTGTATTGCCTTGCTCCAGTTGGCGGAGGGGATGAGCTTCTTTCTACTCTTATTAGCGATGCATGCCGGGATCGTTATGCTCTTTGTCAGCAAGAAGAGGTTTATGGCCCATGACCCCTCTGCCAAACAGTTCTATGATCGAGCGTATTTGTACTTGGGCCTCTACGTTCCGCTCCTCCTCTACAAGCTTGCGGGATACTTTTTCCCGGGAGTGTACAGCGGGACTATGGCGAGCATTGCCATAACCTGTGTGATCGTTATCTCGGTGGCTGGAAGCACTCTGAACGTCTTCAGGTTCTATAGGTATCTTCATCAAGAACCAATCACATACACGCAATAACGCAGCAATAAACAAGAGCCACTCAGCGAGAGAAGACTAAGGGGTGGCGCTTTTTTCGCGCTTAAGGCGTGCA
>CAZAJB010000063.1:0-11606 GCA_964485345.1 uncultured Clostridiaceae bacterium | reverse complement strand
GGCACTGGTGTACAGAAGGTCATGTTGAAGTCCTCTTTCCAGCCCGCAAGGGACAGATCGGTACCCCGGTAGGAAACATAGGAGAGCTGAGGTAGAACGCGGATCACCAGCGCTGCAAACTGCTTTTCTGCATCAGGATCTACTTGATTGGTGTAGCCGCAGAGGCGGAGCTTACTAAAACGATCACTTACTGCCACCTCTTGGAGAAATGGGTGATCTGTCTTCATAATCAGCTGGGCTTCAGCGTCTTCCCTGCGAAAGAATTGTTCAGCGGCCTCTGCAACACTGATCGAGCTTGTCAAGGAGCTTGGGACGATCCCGTCAAAGGGAAGGTAGGAAAGGCGCGAGAGGATCAGGCTGTCGATCTCGCTAAAACGTGCTTCCTCGAAGGAAAGGTCACCACGCCATTTCAGATAATCAAACAAGTTTGCCAAAGTACGTCACCTCACTTCTATCCTTAGGAGTTTCGTGGATGAAGAGCGAAAACCCTGCTAAGTGACTCGGACGATACAGTATTTGACGGCGTGAATTGACTACCCCAACCTGCAAGGGAGGATTTTCTGCTGTAATACAGAAAGATATAGGTGTCAATTTTCGATTGGAGGTGACAGCGATGCTTTGGTTTTTTGCCAGCCTCTTACTCTTGCCGATAAGGCTTATTTTAGGAAGTACCCAGGGCATACTCTTGCATTTATTAATGGCTATCGGCCTAGGAATCTATGTCCTTGGACGCTAAGGTGGTGCTCTTTTGCAGGATATCAGAGACTATGCCACGTTCACAAAGGTAGAACCCGTAGAAAAAGGCTGGTCGGGAGAAAGAAAGTTCTATGTCGAAACGGAGCGGGGCGAAAAGCTCTTCCTTCGGGTGACAGCAGCAAGTGAACTGGGCCGTAAGCAACTTGAGTTCGCCCTCATGGAACAAGCCTTTTCTCTAGGTGTATCCATGCCCCGACCGATTCACGTGGGGCTCTGTGATGGGGAGCAGAGCGCTTACTCCCTGTTTACCTGGTGTGAAGGTGAAGACTCTGAAGCTGTTCTTCCCGCCATGCCAGCAGAGGAGCAGTATGTATCAGGAATCCGCGCTGGTCAGATGCTGCGCGTCATGCATTCGCTCCCTGCTCCACAAGGTGGCCGGGCTTGGGAGGAGCGTTTTGGCCAAAAGGTTGACCGGAAGCTTGAACTTTACAACGCTTGCGAACTGTCCTTTGCCGGTGATACCGAGATCATGCGCTATCTTGACGAAAATAGGCATCTCCTCCAGGGAAGACCCCAATCGTTTCAGCATGGGGATTATCATGTCGGCAACATGGTCATTTCTCAAGCAGGCAACCTATCCATCATCGACTTCAACCGTTTTGACTTTGGTGATCCCTGGGAAGAGTTCAACCGCATTGTCTTCAGCGCGGCCATCAGTCCCGCGTTTGCCAGGGGACAGATTGACGGTTACTTTGGGGGGAGGCCCCCGCTCCTCTTCTTTCAGCTCTTGGCCTTTTATATAGGGAGCAATACGCTATCTGCTCTTCCTTGGGCTTTAGCCTTTGGTGAGGGAGAGATTGAGACCATGAGAAACCAGGCTCAAGATGTTCTGACCTGGTTTGAGATGATGCAAAACCCCGTACCTAGCTGGTACTAGTTTGTGCTTTTCGTTCAATTCGTTTGAGGCGGTGTTCCAAGGCTGGGGCCTTAGGGGACCTGTTTTGCCAAGCAAGGGCTAAGGCTCGGCGCGTAATCTGTTCTGCCGAGGCCAGGTCCTTTTTCTTATGCTCATAGTACTTGGCCAGCTCTTCGGAGGTTGCAAGATCATCTGGGGAGATCTCCATAACCCTCTTCCAGAGAACAACAGCCCGTTCCAACTGGCCTAAGCGCTTGAAGATGGCAGCAACTAGGCGTAGCACCCTGAGGTATTGTTGATCGTCCTCTGTCAGTTGCCCTGCTGCTTCTAGATATTGCAGGGCTCGGGCATGCTCTCCCTTGATCAGAGAACGCTGGGCCAATGCCTCCGCTTCAAAGGAACAATCGCACTCTTCAGGCTCAAGCTCAGTCGTTGTTTGTAGCCGGTAGAGCAGGGTTGCCATAGACACAATATCAAGAACATTATGTTCCAAAACTCCCTGAAGCAGTTGTGCACCACCTGTTTGCAGGAACTCGAAGTAGCGTCCTGGGATTTCCATGCCAGGAATATCGCCTACTCTTTGGACACCGAGAATGTGGGTTTCGAGGCTACCTAGGCTACAGCTATCTAGCTTATGTTTCCAAAGTCTTCTGGACATGTGCAGTAAATCGATGTGTTTCTTCTGAGCGGTACCGGCTAATCCCAGGCGCGAGATCGTGAAGCGGGTGTGCAAAAGG
Source organism: uncultured Clostridiaceae bacterium (assembly GCA_964485345.1). Lineage (GTDB taxonomy): Bacteria > Bacillota > Limnochordia > Darwinibacteriales > Darwinibacteriaceae > UBA5420. Next base: position 9,257 of record CAZAJB010000063.1, on the reverse strand, counting down.
GGTAGATCAAAGGCCTTGCCATTGAAGGTGATGACGGAGTTCTTAGCCTGGAGCTCTTGATTCAAGAGGTAAAGAAGGGCTAACTCCTCATTATAATCCCGCATCAAAAGCTGCTTGACCACAAAGTGTGTATGCGTAAAATAGCCTAATCCCACCAAAAAGGCATACGTGCCTGTTCCGCCAGAAAGACCCGTAGTCTCTGTATCGAGGAAGAGCGCGCTTTTGAGGTCAAAGTGATCTGCCTCAAAGCGTAAACTACTATAATCCGTTCCTAGGGCCTCTTTTAGGGCCCAGTGTCCGTGGCGCTTTGTCAGGGGCCATCTCTCTTCCACAACATAACTAACTCCAAAGGGCGTGTCTACCTCTTGACCATGCAAGAAGGGGTCGAGATCACCAGACTTCGGCCTAACAGGAGCTACAGTATCATTCTGTTGGGGTAAGAACCTCCGTAGTTTGCTGGCCAGGTCCATGCGCTAAAACCCCCTTTAAAAACCAGGACGTATGTGTCTTGCCTTCTACGCCCACTTCTTCCACAGGCCCTACACAAGAGGGACAGCCGGAGGGACAGGGGCAGTTCTTAATGATCGAGAGCGCACGCCAGAGAAGTCTGCCGTGAGCTTCAAAGAGCTGTTCGCTAAAGCCTACTCCACCTGGGTACTTCTCATAGATATAGACGGTGGGATCCCCTGTAAATGGTGATCGAATTTGGGCGGTAACCCCCAAATCACTAGGTTCACACATCAACTCTAGCGAGGCAATCTGGCCGAGCAGATGGGCAGCACCTAACAGAGCACTTTGCAGGGCACCTCGATCGAGTTGTTCTACGTTTTCTTTGGGAATACTGAACCAGTATGCCGTGGTATGAAGCTCCTGTTCGGGTAGGGAAATCTGGCCCCAGCCGATATTTTCGTGGGTGTAGAACTTGATCTTCTTATACATATGGGTCTTGGCGACGACCATGACCTCACCCCAGTTGCGCTTAACATGGGGCATTTCTTCACGCTCAAACACATCCAAGACCTTCAGTTCTACATCTAGGTTGGCATCGGTGTAGTAGTCAACATCTACTGCTCTGGCGTAAGCCTTTTGCCGATCCCAGTCGAGCTTGTCAATATGGTATTGAGCGCTTTCGTGGATGTAGATGGCTCCTTCGTGGATCAGCATAGGAGCGCTGAAGCGGTCTGTTTCACCGATGACTTTCGTTTGCCCATCGGTGGTGTCAATGATGGCGAAGTTCTCGGTGGAGGCACTCCGTAGCGAAATGTCCACCGCAGGGTAGTTTTCGCTCATCCAATACCAGCGATCCTCAACCTTGCGCAGGATCATCTGATCAGCGAGGTAGTCCAAAATCTCTGTCGGCTCGACCTCTCCGAATTTTTCTCCAACCACAAAGGGGAGCTCGAAAGCGGCGCACTTGAGGTGGGAGACTAGGATATAGAGGTTGTTCGGATTGATGCGGGCAAACTCCGCGCCGCGATCCATGAAGTAGGTGGGGTTTTGGATCATAAATTGGTTGAGTGGGCTAGAGTTCGCCACCAAGACGGCTAAGGAGGCCTCCGTACTCCGTCCTGCCCGTCCTAGTTGCTGCCAGGTGCTGGCAATCGTACCGGGATAGCCTGTTAAGACAGCGGCCTGAAGGGTGCCAATATCAATGCCAAGCTCTAAGGCGTTGGTACTTACTACGCCCAGGACTTTACCCGCCCGTAGATCCTGCTCAATCTGCCTGCGCTGTCTGGGCAGGTAGCCGCCGCGGTAGGCCCGGATTGTCTCATGGGGTTCTCCGAGTTTCTGAAAGGACTTGCGCAAATAGGTTACCAGCACCTCTGTGTTGAGGCGGCTGCGGGTGAAGACGATGGTCGGTATTTTTGCTGCAATCAGTTCGTGGGCTACCGCTTCTGCTTCTAAGAGAGAACTTTTCCTAATCCCTAAGGGCTTGTTGACAACGGGCGGATTATAAAAGATAAGATCCTTCTGGCCCCGGGGAGCCCCATTTTCGTCAATGACGGTAACAGGGCGCCCAAGCAGACTTTCACCATGTTCCTTAGGATTGGCGATTGTGGCCGATGTGCAGATAAACTGGGGAGTGGCGCCATAGAACTTGCAGATGCGTTCAAGTCGACGCAAGACATTGGCCACGTGGGAGCCAAAGACCCCGCGGTAGATGTGCAGTTCGTCAATGACCACATACTTAAGATTCTCAAAGAGCCTCATCCATTTGGTGTGATGAGGCAAAATGCCCGAATGGAGCATATCTGGATTGGTGACGACAATGCTTCCTGCGGAGCGAATGGCAATTCTAGCATCACCGGGGGTATCACCATCATAGGTGTAGGTCTTGATCTTGCCGCCGAGCTCATCGCTCCAGACCATCAGCTCTGCTACCTGGTCCTGGGCTAGGGCCTTGGTAGGAAAGAGATAGAGGGCCCTTGCTTCTTCGTCTTCTAGTAGGGTTTGGATCACAGGCAGGTTGTAACAAAGGGTCTTCCCGGAGGCTGTGGGGGTGACTACAACAATGTCTTGGCCCTCCCTAACCCTTGTAATAGCCGCCGCTTGATGACTGTAGAGTCTTTCAATGCCTTTACTCACGAGCAGTTCACGCAGCTTGTCAGAGAAAAACTCCGGGATCGGCTTATAAATCCCAAGTTCAGCCGGTATGGTGTGTCGGAAAGTAACATTATTCATAAAACGGGGGTTCTGTTCAATTTTTCTTAGAATACTTTCTACACCGACACTCATGCGCGGCACCCACCTTTCTCTTCCATCATAGACGAACACTAGTTTGTGTGTCAATGGTCATTTTAAGTTATCAGTATCTTGTCTAGAAACGGGTTCTGAGCGAACGGATGATCTCAAAATGGGGCGATGATGGCTGACACATATGGTATAATGACCTTAAAAGCACTCAAGGGGGCCAGTGCGTGAGACGTATACTATTAGTGGTTTTGACTTGTTTCTTGTTGATTGGTACTGCACAAGCTTGGGATGGTGAGGGAACGGTCTTAGATCTTTCTTCATTGCCAGAGGATTGGGCTTTCGCAGGAGATTATCTAGCTTCACCAGACGACTTAGAAGGGTTTGCCAGCCAACTAGGGGTCAATCTAGAGGTTCTGCGCAACTATATGTTTCATACACCCCGAGGGAGTTTACAGATCAATTTGGTGATTGCTGAAACAGAGGAGCAGGCCGAAGCGGTCTATCACCTTTTTTTGCAAACACATCCTCCTGAGAAGGTGGCTTTGAGGGGACGCAGGGTGATGGAAATCCTCACTGACCACGTACCCTTGGTGGAGCAGGGCCGATCGACTTTACGCTTTGAACTAGAGCCTGTGTCGACAGTTGATTTCGCAGCATTAAGCAAGTATCTGACCAAGTATAGCTGGCCAATCCATGACCTTCAAACTGTGGTCACAGAGCTACAAAGGGAAGTAGAGAACTACAGGATCTTTTTTGTGGGAGAATCCCATGGCATGGCCATCAACCAAGCATTAGAATCGGAGCTTTTGGAGTTCTTTATCAGGGATGGTGGGGTGCAGAACTATCTGTTAGAACTACCGCCCAGTACGGTTGGTTTTTTGCGTGCGTATCTGGAAACAGGAGACGATGAGCTACTTCGCTTTGTTTTTTCTTCTGTTGCAGGAACCAATTTTGCTACAGAGGAGAGCTACAGGCATTGGAGGGGTGTTCACGATCTGTATCAATCTCTGCCAGAAGAAAAGAGATTCTCGCTCCTTGGCGTTGATGTGGAGCACGATCCTCTTTTTGCCCTTCAATATCTACAGCGCCTCTTAGATAAAGTAGAAAGCAGTGAATTGTCAGAGACAAAGCTCGGCGAAATTACCCGGGTACTACGGGGAGAGCGGAGCATCTATAGCGATGAAATGCATGCTTTCCTGACGGGGCTTTTGGATGAATTGGAAAGGGATGTGGTGAAAGCTTCCCTGGGCTTTTTGGTCGACGAGTTTGAACTCGTACTTTCCAGCTTGCTGGAGACGGTAAATCTGCCTACTCCAAACGGTGGACTTTTGTGGAATGCTGCTCGTGACAAAGCTATGTACGCCAGTTTCCTCAAGCAAGCGGATCCAGAGGGGGAAGAAAAGTACTTTGGGCAATGGGGTCTCAACCATGTATTCCAGGATGAGCAAATGGGTGTAGACTGGTTTGCTTCCTTGTTAAATAAGACGGAGACTTACGAAGGAGCTGTCTTTAGTCTGGTCTTGGTGTATGAGGATAGCCATTATATGACGAGTTTTAGCCATGACGTCTTGCCCTTTAGTAGCTATCAAACAAAGACCGATCTTTTGGGGCAATTGGCCGCTGGTCATCCTCTCCTTGTCAAGCTTGATGGAGCAAAATCGCCCTTTAACGAAGAAATGCTTTGGAAGATCAAAGGATTTTGTCCTGTATCAGGAGTGACCACTGACTATTATCAATATCTTTTATTTGTCCCTGGAGCTACCTCTTCAACTCCTTGGGCTATTCCGTAGAATTGTGGAGGCTATCGACTTGATAGCCTCCACTTTTTAGCCGATCAAGAGGGATATTATGTCATCCTGGAGTTTAAAGAGCTTGGTAACGTACGTGTTTTTTTTGGTAGTCAAAGCCGCGTTGTATTTTTCTCGTTGGGCCAAAAGCTTTTCCATGGCTAAGCGCATCTTTGTTTTGCGATCTGCGTCTGAGAATAAGATCGAAAAATCTGTCCAGTCTAGCGAGCTGGCAAAGTCGTGACCTTTCATGCGGTAGGCTAGAGATATAAAGGGACAATTCTGGGCCGCCGAAAAAACCCCTGCATGGAGCTTCATGTTGACCGAAAATAAACTTCTCTGATACAGCGCAATCATCTCATCAATTGTTGGCACCCGATCTAGGACGATCGAATTTGGTCTGGTCAAAGACGCATGCAAGCTCTGGCAGGATGCAATATCCTTGCCCCAGACTGGATACAGGGCGATGGTATAATCCCTTGGCAACTCAGCTAGGGCCGCTCGTAAATCCTCCGCCACACTTTTTTCATCACCGCCAAGAACCTTGTTTGCAGCTGTACCCCAGTTAACTGCAATAACCGGTCCATCCACGCTCTCAAGCTCTGGTAAATTGGCTATTTGCCCAGAGCTTGAAAGCAGTAAACCGGGATCGCCCACGATGTGTAGAGTAGGATTGGCGGCACCAACGGCATTCAACATCTCCATGGTATAGGGGCCCCGAACACCGATCAGCCTGGCATTCTGCACAACTTGGCGAATCATGAAGGCAGAATCGGGATCAATCAGATTGGCCTGAATTGGACTTGTCAACATGCTGTCGTAGCCCGAACCCCAAATAGCGGTGGGTATGCCATGTTGTCCGGCCAATACCAAGGGTTTCAGATAGACTGGTTCAAAGAGGGAGCCAGCGCCTAGTACCACCAGGTCGGGTTTCACCCGAGCCAAAGAGAACTCGTTGAAGTTGGTAGGAAAGTTGCTTTTGATCTCCAGCGCGATTCCTTCCGTTCTGGCCTGCCGTAACATAGATTCTACAAAGATCGTATAGCACACATCATCTCCCTGGTTACCGAACCCAACCCAGCCGATATACAAAATCGTCTTAATCATGGCCTCTCCTCCAGGGTGTGATCGCCCAAGGCTGCTCGCAGACCGAAAAAGTCTCGTGATCTCTGGTTTTCATGTTGCCGGTAGTAATACAGTACGTTGCGGAGATTCTGGACGTTAAAACCTTGTACAATGGCTCGAGCCACGAACTCGTAGTCTTCGGCACCCTCCATAAAGGTAGTGAGACCGCCTATTTTCTCTACGACCGCCCTGCGGAAAAGGAGTGAACCGAAACACACGCAATGTTGACCCTCCCGATAGCATTTCACGATACTATTGTCGTAGCGCAGAAGGTGGGACTTGGAGCGCTGGTCGAAATCGTTGGAAAACACTTCATAGTTCGTTCCCACCAGGCTGTACTCTTTATCAAACTGGAGAAACTGAACCTGGTTCTGAATTCGTTCGGGATGACTGACATCGTCGGAGTCATGGTTTGCCAGAAAGTCTCCCCGGGCCAGAATGTATCCGACGCTTTGTGCTCGGGCGAATCCGACGTTCCTTGGCAATCGGTAGTAGACAAGGCTCAAATCGTCTTTCTGTTTCACCTGCCGAGACCATTCTGCCACCATTTCTTCTGTATGATCGGTGGAATGATCGTCCACTACCACAATCTCTAGGGGACGATAGGTTTGTTTCTTCAGCGACTCTAGACACTCTTTGAGGTAATGAGCCCGATTATGGGTGGGGATGACAACACTTACTAGAGGGGATCCTGCGATAGTGGCATCTGTGTGCTTGGGGATCTGCTTGGCGCGCGACTTCTCGCTCCCTTTGCGCTTGAGAATTATCTCTGGCGGGAGGTCGTTCGTGGGGTCCACCTTGCTTGGCTCATAGGGTAAACCTAGGATCTCGTAATACACCTGTTCAATATCTTGCGTAACATGTCCAATGGAGAAGTGTTTTGTTACCAACCGTCTGATTTTTGCTACATCAAGATCGATTCCTGCGATCATATTTCTGATATCCTTCTCCAATCGACTGGCGCTAGAATTCTCCAGAAAATCATGATCGCCAAAGTAAAGGCTCCAAGCCGCGGCAAAATTCTCAGGCGTAACGAGGCCCACGTAGCCGGCATTGCCTGCCGCAATCACGGGTTTGGCGCAGCTCATGGCCTCCAGGGCGACGCGTCCCGTTCCGATCACCAGATCCGAACTTCGGTAGGCGTCTACCGGATCGAGTAAGGCCCCAGTTAGAAGAATAAGGTCCTCGCTATGCCGTCGGTTGACCATGTTGGCGAGTGCGTGAACAAAGCCGCTGTCGGGACCACTACCAACAATGGCTAGGCGTACGTTATACTCCTTGGCCAAGGCTTCCACGGCATGAATGCTATCTTCAATCACTCTCGTCTTACCCCAGGCAATACGGCTACAAAGGGTAATCAGGAAGTCTCGATCCGTTAAGCCTAACTCAGCTCGGAAGGCGTCACTATCTGCCGGAGTGAAGTGGGCAACATCAATGCCATTCGGAATAACCCGGATATCCCGCCTGCTATAGCCGATCTTCGTATTGATATAGCTCGCAACCGGCAGGCTGACTGCAATAACCTGCTGGGCTGAATCGATAAGGCTCTGGAGTTGCCTGCGGGGATAGAACATGCCATGGGCGGTGAACACCACGGGAATTAGGAGTTCCTGAGAGATCTGGGTAGCAATTTTCAGCCCCGCGATTTGATGGGCGTGGATCAGATCGATGTTGTTCTCCTTGATGATCAAGCGGGCCTCTTCAAGTAGTGTCCTGTAGTTGGTGTGCAGAGGATTATCGCTCTGAAAGGACATAGTTCTGATTTCTAGACCTGCTTCGGTAAAGAGACTTGCCAATGGGCCACCACCGGTACCAATGGTCACATGATGGCCGCGACTTTTAAGGGATTTTGCAATGGACAATCCATGTGTTTCCGTGCCGCCAACGCCGAGGGAATCGATGATCATCAGAATGTTTAAGGGTTTATTCACTGAACCAACCTCCTTATGATAGGTAATACCGCATGCCCCAGTCTATGAGGAGGCAAGAGGTGACGGGTTAGGTGTTTTGTCCCGTTCTTGGGCGATCGGGATGGTTTTCCCGCTACCGCAACCTTGACTGCTGCATAGAATTACATCAAGAAAGATGCTTGAATCAGAGTGAGGAGGTTGTATTGTGTATCCAGTTGTTGTTGATTATTTTCCTTTCTTGCTTGTGGTGGCTATGTTGCTCTTGATCGTCTTGGCCATGATTTGGTCCTAGGGAGCCGGTAGAGTATGCGGATCTTGCTGACCTCGATTCTATGCCAGTCGGGCTTGATGACCCATGTAAACGACCTGGCCCGATTTCTTGCCCAACAAGGCATTTTTGTTGCCATCGCTTTTCGGCGCGCCAATTTCCTCGACTGGGAAGCCAAGAAACGCATACTCGCCAGGTTGGGCAAGATACCATATGTGCTGTATGACCGAGCCGACGAGCTCCAGCAGTTTGTGCTTGAAAAAAAGTGCACCTTGATCCATGCTCATTCCCACATGACGTTTCCTACAGCAACGGAGGTAAGCCTGTCCCTCGACATCCCGCTCATCATCACGCTGCACTCCGTCTATCCTTGGCACCGAGTGTATCGACGTACGCTACAAGCCTCGCGAAGAATCATCGCGGTCGGAGCGGCCCAAGCCCATGCGGCCAGAGGGTTTCTGGAGCAGATCGAGGTTGTTCCAAATGGAATTGACACCGAGTTTTTCGTCCCAAAAGACGAACAAGATACCAAAGGCGATCCGTTCAATATCCTCTGGTATGGTAGAGTGGATGGACGATTGTCGAGGGGACTACAAGTTCTTGACCAGGTAGCACCTCTGTTACCAGGTCATATTAGAATCTCAGGTCTCGGTACAGCCCATCCACAGCCTACCAACATTACCATGCTCCCCTGGACAGACAACCCCCTTCCGTACTTGCAGCAAAGCCAGATCACGTTTGCCCACGGACGCTCGTTGCGAGAGGCCATGGCATGTGGAAGTATCGGCATGCTACTTGGCTATGGATATGGCGGACTCGTCACCGGGGAAAGCCTAAGGAACGAGCCTGTGATTCTTGATGCCTTTCCCGAGTATCGTTTGGCACGGCCGAGAGTCTCCACTCTGCGCAATGATATCTTAGCCATGGCAAACCAGGTCAGTATCATACGCTTGCGGAAGGAGGCGAGGGCGCTAGCGGTCAAACACTTTAGCATCAAGGAAATGGGGGAGAGGGTTGTGCGGATCTACCGCTCAGCATCAAAGGGCAAACGCTCCTAGGGAATGGATTTGGTTCGCCAGGGAAAGCTAGTGGGAGAAAATGTATGGGGGGCGTGGTTATGGATAAGTTTTACCGAGGCTTCACCGCAGGTGTACTGGCAGCCATCCCGCTGAATGCCTGGAGTTTTTTCTCGTTCTATGTATTGCAGCTCACAGATATGCGGATGCTCGATTGGGCCGGCGTGGCCATCTACGGGAGTCTGCCGCAGACGTTAGTGCAGGTGGTGACTGCTTTGGCCCTGCAACTTCTTTGGTCGGGCTTTCGTGGGATCATCTTCTCGTATTTAATCCCTCATGTCACCTCGCAAGGCTACATGGGTAAAGCTGTCATTTTTAGCTTGATCGTATCCTTCCTGGAGAGTGCCGTTTCTGTACTTTACAAAGTGCCGAACTTGGCCGAAACCACTACAGGTAC
>CAZAJB010000062.1:0-11660 GCA_964485345.1 uncultured Clostridiaceae bacterium | reverse complement strand
AGTCCATGGTTGCGCCGCCATCGTGTGTTTCGCCTATCCTATGAACTTTCCCGGTGTAGAAGAGGATTCTCTCAGTGGTCGTGGTTTTACCTGCGTCAATGTGTGCCATAATACCAATATTCCGCGTATTTTCGATCGTAAACTCTCTACCCACTTTTCACTCCCCCTAGCCGAGTAAACTCATCAATGTCCCCAAATGCTCGGAAACACTACCAACGATAATGTGCAAAAGCTTTGTTGGCTTCCGCCATACGATGAGTATCTTCTTTCTTTCTTACAGCACCGCCTTGATTATTGGCAGCATCCATAAGTTCTGCAGCCAATCTCTCGGTCATGGTCTTTTCGCCACGGAGCCTGGCGTGCTGAACCAGCCACCGTAAAGCTAACGCCTGTCGCCTATCGGCCCGCACTTCTACAGGCACCTGGTAAGTGGCACCACCTACACGGCGAGGTTTAACTTCTACTACTGGCATAACATTGTTCATCGCCTGATCCAAAACCTCAATGGCCTTTGTACCAGTCTTCTCTTCGCAGGTCTGCAAAGCACCATACATAATGGACTCAGCGATTCCGCGTTTGCCGTCAAGCATCAAAGCATTGATGAACTTTGTAACCAGTTCTGTACCATACATTGGATCAGGAATCACGTCCCTTTTCGGAACACTCCCTTTTCTTGGCATTCGGTTTTCACCCCTTTGTGCACACGATTCCTGGCAATTTGCTCTGCAAATTACCTTGGAGCTTCCCTTTGGGAAACATCCACTGTTAATCTGTTCTGGAAACCTGCATTCTATTTAGGTCTCTTGGTACCGTATTTAGAACGACCCTGGCGCCTATCGGCAACTCCCGCCGAATCTAGTGTACCTCTGATTACGTGATAGCGTACACCTGGCAAGTCTTTAATTCTACCCCCGCGAATCAAAACCACACTATGCTCTTGCAGATTGTGGCCTTCCCCTGGAATATAGGAAGTCACCTCTATACCGTTTGTTAGTCGAATACGGGCTACTTTTCGAAGAGCCGAATTCGGTTTCTTCGGCGTGGCCGTGTACACTCTAGTACAAACGCCTCTCTTTTGGGGCGCACCCTTCTCGTTGTAAACGACCTCATCACGCAAGGTGTTTTGAGTGTAACCTAGGGCTGGAGCTGTACTTTTGGATTTCTGCGCTCGGCGACCTTTCTTAACCAATTGGTTGATAGTTGGCACTATGGATAACCTCCCTTCAATCTAAATATCTTTGGACTTCATGGCTCCCGCTACGGCGGCGCCTACTTCGATGGAACAAGCTCTGCCAAGCTCTGCCATGGTTTCCACCTCAACTATGTTGATCCCCCTCCGAATGCATTCTGCACGAATGGGACCAGTGACATGCTCATCAGCGTCTTTAGCTAGGTAAACGGCCTCTGCCTCGTCAGCTTGAATGGCCTTGAGAGTCTGTTTTGCACCGACTACACGCAGCGATTTCTCAAGTCTGTCTGGCATCTGGATTCTCCTTCCCCTAACCTTTACTCAGAGTTCCTGCATGGAACAACCCCGCAGGGGTCGACCCCTGGCGGGCTACCCAACGGGCTGCCCAACGGACGACCCATTGGGCAACACTGTTCATTCTATCATCCTGTCATATCTCTGTCAATAAAATCTTGCAGGCAAATAAACATACCCGGATTCATCCTAAACAGAGGCCAACTCCACTTCTTCTTTTTTATCTTCGGATACCTTATCCTTCTGTCCCTCTACTTCAATGGAGATGTCTCGGTACCTGGCCAATCCTGTGCCAGCCGGAATCAGTTTTCCAATAATCACGTTTTCCTTGAGGCCCAGGAGCTTATCAACACGGCCCTTAATGGAGGCTTCTGTCAATACTCTCGTTGTCTCCTGGAAGGACGCAGCTGACAAGAAGCTTTCTGTCGCCAAGGAGGCTTTGGTAATTCCTAGCAGGGTGGCCTTAGCCTCGGCTGGCAAGCCGCCTTCGCTTTCTGTTAGATTATTAGCCTCCTCGAGGTCAAAGACGTCCACGAGTGAACCTGGAAGCATCAGTGTATCGCCTGAATCCTCCACCTTGTGTTTGCGGAGCATCTGGCGGACGATGACTTCGATGTGCTTATCATTAATGTTAACACCCTGCGAACGATAGACCTCCTGAACCTCTTGGACGAGGTACTCTTGGACAGCCAAGACGCCTTGAACGGCGAGAATATCATGGGGGTTCACAGAACCTTCGGTGATACGGTCTCCAGAAACTAACTCATTGCCTTCCCTCACCCGCAGACGGGCGCCATAGGGAATCGTATAGGATGCTTCGCCTTCAGGACCTTTGACTATCGCTTTGCGAACACCCTTCACCTCAGCAATACTGAAGGTTCCAGGGATCTCTGAAATAAGCGCTTGCCCCTTAGGTTTGCGTGCTTCAAAGAGCTCTTCAACCCTGGGAAGACCAGCTGTAATGTCATCACCGGCAACACCACCGGTATGGAAGGTTCTCATGGTGAGCTGCGTACCTGGCTCGCCAATGGACTGGGCGGCCACAATACCAACTGCTTCTCCAACATCCACCAGTGAACCGTTGGCAAGGTTGCGGCCATAGCAGTGGGCGCATACTCCGTGGCGGGTCTTACAGACTAGGACAGAGCGGATTTTGACTCTTTCAACCCCAGACTGCTCAATAGCCTGCGCCACATTATCACTGATCATGGAATTGGCCTTGACCAAGATTTCGCCTGCTTGGGGATGCAGAACATCCTCCGCAGACACCCGTCCAACTAAACGTTCCCACAGTGGCTCAATGATCGATTCGCGATCACCTGAAAGCTCCTTGATGGCACCGACGACGATGCCGTCCGTTGTTCCGCAATCTTTCTCTCTAACAATCACGTCTTGAGACACGTCAACCAATCGCCTGGTTAGATAGCCTGAGTCTGCTGTCCGAATGGCTGTATCCGCCAGTCCCTTACGGGTACCATGGCTGGAGATGAAGTACTCGAGTACAGTAAGACCTTCGCGGAAGTTAGCTTTAATGGGGATCTCAAAGGTCCGACCTGTTGGGTCTGCTACGAGACCACGCATACCAGCCAACTGGCTAATCTGGGATTCATTACCACGAGCGCCTGAGATGGCCATCATGTAGACCGGATTAAACTTGTCAAAGTTCTCGAGCATATCCCGAGTTACAGATTCCTTGGTGCGGGTCCAGACAGTACAAACCCTCTGATAACGTTCCTCGGGAGTTAGGAGGCCTCTACGAAACTGGGCTTCAATCTGCTCAACCTCTTCTTCAGCCGTACGGATGCGCTGGTGCTTCGTTGCCGGAACGGCAATATCCGCGACGGAAACTGTCGTTCCCGATCTGGTACCGAACTCAAAACCAAGCTGCATGATCGCATCGAGAACCTTCGCTGTCTTGGTAGCTCCTTCGTTTTTGTACAGACGCTCCACCAAATTGCCGAGTTTCTTTTTGTCGAGTTCATGGTTGATGTAGTCCATGCCCTCAGGCAGAATCTCGTTAACAAACAGGCGCCCAGCAGTGGTCTCAAGGCGGGTCCGTTCTTCGTCATCCATCCTTAACGTTATCATGGCATGGAGGCTAATTGCGCCAGCATTATAGGCATGAATTACTTCGTTAAGGGAGCCGAAATAGCGTCCTTCGCCCTGCGCGCCTTCTTTGTGGGCTGTGAGATAGTATAAACCAATAACCATATCCTGGTTCGGCGTCACAATGGGTCTTCCGCTTGAGGGAACCAGAATGTTATTTGTCGAAAGCATGAGCAACCTTGCTTCTGCTTGGGCCTCTGCAGAGAGAGGTACGTGCACTGCCATTTGGTCACCGTCGAAGTCCGCATTATAAGCGGAACAAACAAGTGGATGCAGTTGAATGGCCTTGCCCTCAACCAAGGTTGGTTCGAAGGCCTGAATGCCTAGGCGGTGCAAGGTCGGCGCACGGTTCAGAAGAACAGGATGCTGCTTGATTACTTCTTCCACAATATCCCAGACCTCAGGTCTGACTCGATCGACCATCTTCTTGGCACTCTTGATATTGTGAGCGATGCCTTTGGCCACAAGCTCTTTCATAACAAATGGTTTGAACAGCTCCAAAGCCATTTCCTTGGGCAGACCGCATTGATGCATGCGCAGATTCGGACCAACTACAATTACCGAACGACCAGAATAGTCAACACGCTTGCCGAGAAGATTCTGGCGGAAGCGTCCCTGCTTACCCTTTAGCATATCACTCAACGATTTCAAGGGACGATTGCCCGGTCCAGTCACAGGACGGCCGCGGCGCCCGTTATCTATGAGGGCATCTACCGACTCTTGCAGCATACGTTTTTCATTACGTACGATGATATCCGGTGCACCAAGCTCCAAGAGTCTTTTCAAGCGGTTATTACGGTTGATGACCCTACGATACAAATCGTTTAGGTCTGAGGTGGCAAAACGTCCTCCATCCAGTTGTACCATGGGCCTGAGCTCGGGTGGAATCACCGGAATTACGTCCAAGACCATCCAGGCCGGATCGTTACCCGAAGATCGGAAGGCCTCGACCACTTCTAAACGACGCACTGCGCGCACGCGTCTTTGTCCTGATGTATCCGTGATTTCTTTGCGTAACTCTATGCTCATCTCCTCAAGGTCCAGTTCTTCGAGGAGCTTCTTAACGGCTTCTGCGCCAATCGCTGCTTCAAAGGCACTGCCATATTTATCCCGGAATTCACGGTACTCGCCTTCGCTGAGTAGCTGCTGCTTAGACAGGCCAGTGACGCCAGAATCACCTGGATTGATGACAATATACGAAGCAAAATATAGCACTTTTTCTAGCGTTCGTGGGGACATATCTAGAATCAAGCCCATACGGCTCGGTATTCCTTTGAAAAACCAAATGTGCGAAACTGGTGCAGCTAGCTCAATGTGGCCCATGCGCTCCCTGCGCACTTTGGCCCGTGTCACTTCTACACCGCATCGATCGCAGACAATCCCTTTATATCTAACTCGTTTATACTTGCCGCAATGGCACTCCCAGTCCCGTGTTGGTCCAAAGATCTTTTCACAGAAAAGACCTTCTCGCTCTGGCTTGAGCGTCCGGTAGTTGATCGTTTCCGGTTTCTTGACTTCGCCGCTAGACCAAGCGCGGATTTGTTCTGGTGATGCCAGCCCAATTCGAATCCGATCGAAATTATTGACATCCAGCAAGGGCCGTCCCTCCTTTGTGTCACTCCGTGTTGCGGAGTCCTCCACTACGTGGAGTCGCTCACTGTCTAAATATCGTCCTCATCGTCCTCATCATCATCATCATCATCTGATAGATCACCCAGATCATCGAGTTCGAAATCTTCGTCTATATCGTCATCTAAATCATCATCTAGGTCCGGAACGCCATCTTGATCGACGTCTATGTCATCATCATCGTCCTCGATAGGGGCAGCGGTGGAGCGGCGTGGTTCAACGCCCTCGTCCTCGACCTCATCGCCATCTTCCTCTATCTCTTGAGATTTTCCACGACTCGGGACATCAGGAGAACGGGTGATACTTGTGCTGGCCCCACGACCCTGGATATCGATTCCCAGTTCTTTGGCCATTTCACTAATATCTTCTTCCTCTTCCTTGATTTCAATTTCCTGCTCATTTTCGCTGAGCACCCGAACATCCAAGGCTAGACTTTGCAATTCTTTGATCAAGACTCTAAAGGACTCGGGAACACCCGGTTCAGGAATGTTTTCTCCCTTTACAATCGCCTCATAGGTCTTCACCCTGCCCACAACATCGTCACTCTTGACGGTGAGGATTTCCTGCAGCGTATAGGCAGCACCATAAGCTTCAAGGGCCCATACTTCCATTTCTCCAAACCTTTGTCCGCCAAACTGAGCTTTTCCACCAAGGGGCTGCTGCGTTACGAGGGAGTAAGGGCCGGTGGAGCGAGCATGAATCTTGTCATCGACTAAGTGCGATAGCTTCACCATGTAAATGATACCGACTGTAACTGGATTGTCAAAGGGTTGACCTGTTCGACCGTCGTACAAGACGGTCTTGCCGTCCCGGCGCATGCCGGACTTTTCCATCATATCCATAACTTCAATTTCGCTTGCACCATCAAAGACCGGTGTAGCTACATGAATACCAAGCAGATTTGCGGCCATACCCAAGTGGGTTTCCAAGACCTGCCCAATATTCATACGAGAAGGCACGCCCAAAGGATTGAGGACAATTTGCACAGGGGTTCCATCCGGTAAGAAAGGCATGTCTTCCACAGGCATAATTCTGGAAATAACACCCTTATTACCATGGCGTCCTGCCATTTTGTCTCCTTCGGATATCTTACGTTTCTGCGCCACATAACAGCGGACTAAACGGTTCACTCCAGGTGACAACTCGTCGCCATCTTCCCGGCTGAAGACCCGAACATCAACGATAATTCCACCTTCGCCATGGGGTACTCTGAGCGAAGTATCCCTCACCTCACGGGCCTTTTCACCAAAGATTGCCCGCAATAGGCGCTCTTCAGCCGTTAGTTCTGTTTCTCCCTTAGGAGTAACTTTACCCACGAGGATATCGCCAGGTTTGACTTCCGCACCAACACGAACAATCCCGCGGTCGTCAAGATTCTTTAGACTATCTTCACCCACATTGGGAATGTCACGAGTAATCTCTTCGGGACCGAGTTTGGTGTCCCGAGCCTGCGCTTCATACTCTTCTATATGAATGGAAGTAAATACATCATCTTTCACCAAGTCTTCGCTCAGCAAGATCGCGTCTTCGTAGTTATACCCTTCCCAGGGGACAAAGGCAACGACCACGTTACGTCCTAGGGCCAGTTCACCTCGATCGGTGGATGGACCATCTGCTAATACACCACCAGCCTTGACTTGTTGACCCACATAACAGCGGGCTTTTTGGTTCACACAAGTCCCTTGGTTGGAACGCTCAAATTTGAGCAGATTATAATGATCCCTACCTAAGGCTGTCTTGACCACAATGTCATGACCAGTCACTCGCTCCACGACTCCATCATTCTTGGCTAGGACAACGGCACCCGAATCAATGGCCGCCTTATACTCCATACCAGTACCTACCAGGGGAGCCTCGGACTCGATGAGGGGCACAGCTTGCCTCTGCATGTTCGCTCCCATCAGAGCTCTAGCACCGTCGTCGTTCTCTAAGAATGGAATCAAAGCGGTGGCTATACTCACGATCTGCTTGGGCGAAACATCCATAAAGTCAACGGCGCCTACAGGGACGTTCTTAATCTCTTCACGCTCACGCACTGTGACGTGGGTTCTTGTAAAATGATGATCCTCAGTTCTTTCGTTAGCCTGCGCAACTCTGAAGGAATCCTCTTCGTCGGCGGTCATGTAACGAATCTCATCGGTAACTAACCCATTATCGACCACTCGATAAGGAGTTTCCACAAAGCCATAGTCGTTAATTCTAGAATAGGTACACAGTGCTCCAATGAGACCAATATTCGGACCTTCAGGAGTCTCAATCGGGCACATGCGGCCGTAGTGGGAATGATGTACGTCCCGTACTTCAAACCCTGCTCGGTCCCTAGATAATCCACCAGGTCCCAACGCGCTCAAGCGCCGCTTATGCGTCAGTTCAGCAAGTGGGTTGGTTTGATCCATAAACTGCGAAAGTTGGCTAGAACCGAAGAACTCCTTGATCGAAGCAACTACGGGCCTGATATTAATCAACGCTTGCGGTGTGATTACCTCGACGTCCTGGATGGTCATACGTTCCCGCACAACCCTCTCCATACGGCTCAAACCAATACGGAACTGGTTTTGCAGCAACTCGCCTACACTCTTGAGGCGGCGATTCCCGAGATGATCGATATCGTCAATCGTGCCGATATCAGAAGTAAGGGCCACCATGTAGTTTATGGTCGCTAGAATGTCCTCGGCCGTGATCACTGTCACGCTCGTGTCAGGTTGACTATTGGAGAACAGGCGGACTTCATTTCCTTCTCTCGTTGTCAGAAGGACAGCATTAATCCCCGCGCTGAACATTTCCTCAGCTTGACGGCGGGTAATCTTCTCGCCCCTAGGGACCAAGAGCTCACCGGTTTCTGGATTAACGATATTCTCAGAACTGACCCGGCCAACGAGACGCTCCGTCAATCGGAGCTTCTTATTGATCTTGTAACGACCTACTCCAGCAAGATCGTAACGTTTGGGCTCATAAAAAAGCGTAGAAAATAGACCACGGGCACTCTCCTCTGTTGGAGGTTCCCCTGGACGTAATCGTTTATAAATCTCAATCATGGCATCTGCTTCTGATTGAGTACTATCTTTCTCAAGCGTGGCAAGAATACCAGGTGCTTCGTGGAATGCTTGACGAATCGCTTCATCACTACCTAGACCGAGAGCGCGAACTAAAACGGTCACAGGAAGTTTCCGCGTTCTGTCAATGCGAACCCACAAAATATCATTAGAATCCGTGTCGAACTCTAACCAGGCCCCGCGATTGGGGATAATGCTAGCGGAGAACAGCTTTTTCCCAGTCGTATCGAAGGCGAAGTTAAAGTATACACCCGGGGACCTCACCAATTGACTTACAATAACCCGCTCGGAACCATTAATAACGAAGGTACCATTTTCGGTCATTAAAGGAAAATCGCCCATGAAGACTTCTTGTTCCTTGACTTCACCTGTCTCTTTGTTGACCAGACGTACCCTTGCGCGTAGGGGAGCTGCGTATGTTACATCACGATTCTTGCACTCTTCAACCTCGTACTTTGGCTCGCCAAAGTTGTATTCCATAAACTCAAGCACCAAATTACCGGTGAAATCCTGGATAGGAGATACATCATCAAACATTTCCCTCAAGCCATTGCCCAAAAACCATTGGTACGATTTGTGCTGGATCTCAATTAAGTTAGGCATTTCAAGTACTTCTTCGATCTTTCCAAAGTTGTAGCGTTCGCGTTTCTCCCACTGTTTTGCTTCTACCAAGGGCCTCTCCTCCTTTTGGTATCTATACAACATGACGAAAAGCAAGGGTGTTGTCCCTCGCTCAAATTATGCACTTTTTACATACCTTCCAAAATTCTTGAGAAGATAGCAGGATTCCCCTTTGTTATGTTGAATATACATAAAGTAGGTGCATTTTCCCTATTTCCTATTTACCCATGATATCACAGCGTATTTTTGTTGTCAAGCGATGGATTGACGCGGGGTCACCTATCCCTAGTGCTACGCATGAAAGGACTTCCTCCAAGAGGAAGTCCTTTTTAGTTGTCGGTATCCACAAAGGGACACTTACTTAATTTCTACAGAGGCTCCGGCTTCTTCTAACTTAGCCTTGACTTCTTCGGCTAACTCCTTGGAGATACCTTCTTTTACAGGATTAGGAGCGTTGTCTACGAGGTTTTTAGCTTCTTTGAGACCCAAAGCAGTTAGTTCGCGAACAACTTTGATGACGTTGATCTTCTTTTCGCCAGGACCGGTGAGAATTACGTCAAACTCGGTTTTCTCTTCAACAGCTTCAGCGGCGGCAGCAGGGCCAGCAGCTACTGCTACGGGTGCAGCGGCGGATACGCCAAACTTCTCTTCCATAGCTTTCACAAGTTCGCTAAGTTCTAAAACAGTCATATTCTCAATTGCTTGCATAATGTCTTCTCTGGTCATTTTTAAATACCCTCCTTAAGGATGCGTCTATGCGCTTGCTTCTTTTTGTTCTTTTATTGCGTTCAGGGCGTAGACAAAATTGCGAATGTTGCCCTGTAGTACATTGACCATACCAGTCATTGGTCCCTGCATTCCACGTAGTACCATGGATAGTAAGACCTCTCTGCTTGGTAAGTTAGCTAAATCAGCCACACCTTCTGGACCGATAATTTGCCCTTCAACAACTCCACCCTTGATCTCTAATGCTTTGCTCTTCTTGGCAAACTCACTAATAATCTTTGCTGGAGCCACCGGATCATTGTAGCCAAAAGCAAAAGCGGTGGGGCCCGTCAATAAAGGAACCAATTCTTCCAAGTTCGCTTCACGAGCCGCTAAAATCGTCAAGGTGTTCTTAAAGACCTTGTATTCAACACCAGCTTCTCTAAGCTCCTTACGCAAGGCGGTCATCTCAGCTGCGTTCAAGCCGCGGTAATCCGTAAGAACCGCACCCTGAACCCTAGATAAGCGTTCTTGAATTTCTTCAACCATTGCCACTTTTTCTGGTCGTGCCATCATTTCACCTCCCTGCAAGACAAAAAGGATCTACCGCAGCAAGGCGGAGATCCATTGAGCGCGCAACGAAGAAAACTTCGAAACACGATTCTCCAACCTCGGTAGGCGTAGCAAACGCTACTTTAGGTCTCATAAAAAGCCCTGAGCTTGAACCTATGGTCGCAAGCTCGTGGAGAGTACTGACGTATTCTCCTAGGCTCTTGGGCTACGCCCAAGAGACAGCCGACTGTCTACGGTTTTCTTATTCATTTAGGCTCCAAGCTCGTGCAGACAACGTCTGCATTCTGCTTGTCTTTGGGACACCGTCCCAAAAAAGAGTATACCATGTACTCTAAACAGGAGTCAACTGCTTTCAAGTCTATTTCTACCGAGCAGAGGAAGCGTCCTGAGCATTGAGGCGGATTCCAGGTCCCATGGTTGTGGACACATGAATTTTCCTGACAAATGTACCCTTTGCTGCAGGTGGACGGGCTTTCACAATAGCATCCATAAGAGCTGCAAAATTACCATATAGTTGCTCCTCTGTAAAGCTTGCTTTCCCGATAGGCACATGCATGCCCGCTTCTTTGTTGACCCGATACTCAACTTTACCAGCCTTAGATTCTTCCACGGCCTTGGCAACCTCAACGGTTACAGTACCCGTTCTCGGGTTAGGCATTAAGCCGCGGGGTCCAAGAATTCGACCAAGCTTACCAACGACACCCATCATATCTGGTGTAGCGATGGCCACGTCAAAATCGGTCCAGCCACCCTGGATTTTCTCTGCCAGGTCGTCGTCGCCAACAAAATCGGCTCCAGCGGACCGTGCTTCTTCAGCCTTCTCACCTTTGGCAAATACTAAAACTCGAACATCTCTTCCTGTACCGTGGGGCAATATTACTGTACCACGTACTTGTTGATCAGCATGCCGCGGGTCAACGCCTAACTTAAAGGCAACTTCCACAGTCTCGTCGAACTTGGCGGATGCGCATTTCTTTGCTAATGCAATGGCCTCACTAGGTGAGTAGAGTTTTTCAGTATCAATAAGTTTGGCTGCGTCCTGATACCGTTTACCTCGTTTTGCCATGGTATTTCCTCCTTTGTGGTGCAAGCGGATTAGAATCCTCCCACCTATATTTGTAGCGCTTCTAGTTAGTCCTCAACCAAAACTCCCATGCTGCGAGCAGTTCCTTCCACCATGCGCATAGCGCTTTCCACTGATGCGGCATTGAGGTCGGGCATTTTCAACTCGGCAATTTCCCTAACCTGGTTCCGTTTAATTGTCCCAATCTTTTCACGATTAGGCACACCTGAACCGCGCTCAATTTTCATAGCCTTTTTGATCAACACTGCTGCGGGCGGAGTCTTGGTGATGAACGTAAATGTACGATCTTCGTAAACGGTGATCACAACAGGAATAATCATACCTGTCTGACTAGCAGTCCGTTCGTTGAACGTCTTACAAAACTCCATGATATTGACTCCATGTTGACCTAGTGCCGGTCCGACCG
>CAZAJB010000061.1:0-11827 GCA_964485345.1 uncultured Clostridiaceae bacterium | reverse complement strand
TCAGGCAAAAGGTCAATCAATCGGTTGTAAAGGGACAAATGATTGCAGCTCGCAGGGCGTTCTTATCTGCGGTATCGGGCATTTTAACGTTTTTGCCCTTCTTAGTACCACTCGCCGTGGGAAGTGTGCTGATTACCCGGGGTGCCATGACAAGTGGAGGCCTACTAGCCTTTATTAATCTTTTGAACAACTTGACCTGGCCTTTAGGTCAAGTGCCCAGCCATTATGCAAGTTATAAAGGGTCTATGGCTGCCCTAGAGCGTCTCTATGCCATCATTGATCTGGGTATTGAGCGAGAATCTGGAGAGGTGTATACTGCCCAATCTCCTCAGGTTGTAGAGTTCTCTGGGGTGAGCTTTTCCTACAACGCAGAGCCTGTCTTGCAGGATTTGAGCTTTGCTGTCTCTCGCGGCGAGCGGGTAGCCATTGTGGGGGCAAGCGGTAGCGGCAAATCCACGATCTTCAAACTGATCACAGGCTTCTACGAGCATACAGGTGGGGACATTTGCCTCTTTGCCCACCCCCTCGCGGAATGGAACCTCGAGGCTCTACGCAAGAATATCGCAGTTGTTTCTCAAGATACCTTTCTTTTTCCAACTACAGTCAGGGAGAATATTGCCCTCAGCCGCGATGCTCTGCCCATGGAAAAAATCGTGATTGCTGCCCAAAAAGCACAGGCCCATGAGTTCATTATGGCCTTACCCAAGCAATATGACACGGTGGTGGGCGAACGAGGAGCTAAGCTATCGGGAGGGCAAAAGCAGCGCCTTGCCATTGCCCGAGCTGTCTTGCACGACACAGAACTGCTCTTGCTTGACGAAGCTACGTCGGCCTTGGACACCGAGTCGGAGTACGCAGTAGAAAAGGCTCTCGAAACAGCCATGGAAGGGCGAACAACAATTGTAATTGCGCACCGCCTGTCGACAATTCAGAGCGTCGACCGTATCTTGGTGTTGGACCAAGGCAGAATTGTGGAGACGGGAACGCATGAAGAACTTCTCGGGCAAGACGGAATCTATGCGAAACTCTATCAGACGAAGGAGGTGGCTTAGATGAAAAGGTATAAGACCATGTTTCGAGTTCTGAAGGAGCAGAGGGCAAAGTATGTGGCAGGAAGTCTCCTCTTGGGCATTACCAACCCCTTGAGTAATATTGTTGTAGCCTACCTCTTTGTGGACGTATTCGATGGAGCGGTCTATGATGCGAGCTTGATACTCCCGGTTGCTGTCAAGTTTCTTCTCCTCACAGGTATTTTGGCTCTCTTGACACCCCTTGGTGAGTACTTGGTTTCGATTGCAGCATTGCGGACTACAGGCCGTCTGAGAGAAGCAGTTCTCACCAAGCTCATTCGACTAGACCAAGCAGTATTGAAGGAATCCCATTCAGGTGATTATATTTCTCGAGGAACGAATGATATTCAAGTGGTAGAATCCTTGTACAAGGAACAATTGCAGCAGGTCGGCGGAATTTTGCTAAACGGGATTGGCTGCGCTGTGGCCATGCTCCTTTTGGATTGGCGGTTCTCACTTGGTTTGATTGCCTATCAATTGCTGATGGTTTTTTTGGTCTCCCGTTTTGCCAAGCCGCTGAAAGGCGTCAGCGACGCCGTTCAGGAGACATTGGCTAAGGTCACCGAGAAAACGTCGGATCTGATCGGGGGCTATCAGGTCATTCGCCTTTTTGGTCTCGCTCGCTACAGCACAGAGCAGTTCAAAAAACAAAACGACAAGTCCAGAAGAGAGGCGGAGAAACGAGTGCGGATCAGCGCGCTCTATCAGGGAGTGAACATATTCTCGTGGACCAGTTCCTTTGTTGGGTTCATCATTGTAAGCGGTTGGTTTATGAGCCAGGGTCACGTCTCACTTGGCACGATTATTGCTTTAGCGCAACTGCAAAATGGAGTGTCACAACTGTTCTTGTCCCTGGGAACATACTTTAGCGAACTGCAAAGCTCCTTAGCCGGCTTGGACCGCATCAATGATCTGCTGGCTAAGAAAGAAGAACCGGCGTGTTATCCCCTGGCGGTACAGGATTGCTGTGACGGGGCCGCGCTTGCCCTCCACAACGTGAGTTTTTCGTATGATGAGTCTGTGGAGGTCGTTCATAACCTGAATCTCTCTATTGCGAAGGGAGAAACGGTAGCGATTGTCGGTCCTAGTGGGGGAGGGAAATCAACACTTTTCCGCTTGCTGTTAGGCTTCAACTTTCCTCAGTCTGGCTGTATTTCTCTCATGGGGAAACCAGCGAGTGATTATACGCTACGAGAGATTCGAGAGCTTTTCGCTTTTGTGCCTCAAGAGCCTTACTTATTTAGTGGTCCGATTGGCGAGAATATTGCCCACGGTGATTTAGACGCCTTTGAGGCAGGCATTAAAGCTGCGGCAAAACAGGCCAATGCCCATGAGTTTATTGGAAAACTACCGGACGGATACAACACAATGGTGGGTGAGCGGGGTGTGTTTCTGTCTGGCGGAGAAAAACAGCGTATCGCGATCGCCCGGGCGATCATACGAGACGCTGAGATCTTACTCTTAGATGAAGCCACGTCTTCACTCGATAACGAGTCTGAGTCCTTGGTACAAGAAGCGCTAGAGGACTTGATGCAAGAACGCACCTCGCTTGTGATTGCCCACCGCCTATCAACGGTGGAACAGGCCGATAGAATTTTGGTATTGGATCAAGGGAGCATTGTAGAAGAAGGAACACATACAGATCTCTTGAGCCAAGGAGGTTTGTATGCCCGCTTGTATCAGATGCAATTTCGGGACCAAAACACGGATCCAGTGGCGGTCTAGTCGACTACGAGTAGCGTCTCTCGAGCGTTTCTGGACCCTGCACATCCCTTTTTTAACTCATCATTCGCGAATTTGACCATCTTTTTCTAAGGCTTGCATCCGCTTGTAGTAGCTAATAATGGGGATGGCGAGGAGTATGGCAGCACCAAGATTCAGAGCGTTTACTGGTTTGGCATTCCCCAAAAGCCCCATGCCAAAGGTGAAATTCATGATGGTCAGAGGAAGTAGCATGGTGATGATGCGTTTGTAGTGTGCAATGCGGGACTCCCTGTCAGAAAAGAGTTCAAAGGGACCATCTGCAGCCTTTTTTCGTAGATATACCCAGCGTATGTGGGAAGCGATCAGTTCGATATTGGCATCATCTAAAAGCTCTAGGTACTCTGCGTTTTTTGGATGAGTGGGATAGTTGTCGAGAAGTTGAATGCGGTACGTGTATTCGCCTGGGTCTCCCTTCTCGAAGATATAACGGCCAAAGAGATAATCGGTGCAGTGCCAGCCAGAGGCGGCCATGTGATTGAGCCAGACTTCTTCTTTTTCGTAATTTGCGTAAAACTTGAAGACGCTTTTTTTCATGTTCTTTCACTCCCCTGAACGAGTTTTCCGTGGACTAATAATTCTTCTAAACGCTCCAGTTCGGTCTGGAAGGCGGATTTGCCCTGGTCAGTGATGAGGTAATCTTTACGGCGGGAGCTCTGATCATCTGAGTAGGCCCTGATCCATCCTTTTTCAACTAGGGTACTAAGGGCTCCATACAAGGTGCCAGGTCCTAGGATCACTCGATCCTTGGTCAATTCTTGCACTCCCTGCATAATGGCGTAGCCATGCCTTGGCTCATGGAGGGCGAGGAGGATGTAGTAGACTCCTTCGGTAAGAGCTCCTTGTTCTTCTGCGGCCATGTACTCGCTCCTTTCAGTATATCGGGAAGGGTTGTAACGTCTAGTGGTATATCAGCTTCCGTAATAAGACTATATCACCTGACGATATAGTTGTCAACTGTCCAGATAAGAAAAAAACTCCAGCAAAAAAAGCTGGAGGGAATTGATGAAAGCTATGCCATGGACCGATATAGGACGTCTAAAAGCGTTCCTGTTTGATCACAATTGTATTCCCAGAACATGATACCCTTCAGGCCATGCTCTTTGACGTAGAGACATTTCGCCCGGAGAGATTCTTCATCATCATAGGTGATGAAGGTTTGACCATCGAAGAGGTAGGGGGCTTGGGCTTCGTCATCGAAATAGCGGGTAAAACCGTTCTTGTTGATGTACTCCGCGGCAAGTTCGGTATACATGGGACCGGATCCGCCGGCCCCAGCGGTCATTTGATGAAGACCATTGTTAGAATTAGGCACGTTCTGCCACATGCGAGAGTAGAAGGCGGCTCCGATGACAATTTTTTCTTTGGGCACGCCTGCCTTAACGAACATATTCACGGACGCATCGACACTAATTCGAAACAGGTCGCCTGTTGGTGTGTAGAGGTTGGTGTGATGCCCTGTGAAGGCGTTAAAGCCACCCCTCATGTCATAGGTCATGAGCTGCACCCAGTCAAGATACTTCTCTACCTGGTCCATTTCCGTTCCGTCTAGATAGTACTGGTCTGCCCCGGTGGCGATGGTGAGCAGGTAGTGCTTTCCGTCTCTTTGACCTTCTTCATCAAGGGCCCGCCGCAACTCTTTTAGGAGCAGGGTGAAATTCCGCTTATCTGCCGGGTGGCTGGCAATGCCCGCAACGCTGTAGCAGGGGTATTCCCAGTCTAGATCGATCCCTTCCAGTTCGAATTCTCGGAGAATATCCAGGGCTGTACGGGCCATGAGCTTGCGCCCTTCATCGGTGGCAGCAGCTTCGGAAAATCCGCCGGAGCCCCAGCCTCCCAGAGAAAGTAAAATGCCAAGCTTGGGATGGTATTCTCGCAGTCTGCACAGGGTATCCAAATTACGTGTGGCAGTGACGGTGACCCGTGCCTCCCTTACATGGCCAAATGCCACATTAATATGGGTCATCTTTTGAGCATCTGCAGCTGTTATCGAGGGTAGAGCGTCGCTTGTGACATAGCCAATGAGAAGTTTCTCGTTCGCCATTGATCAAACTCCCTTCTTAATTGAGGCATATTTCTTGATAAAGCCGGGGTTTCCTTTTTTCTCCTTTACTAATTGGGCGGTTATGACGATAATGAAGGTGTAGACGGGTTGGAGGAAATAGCCAAAAAAACCTGACTCCATACGATATATATATGTAGGATTACCTGGAAAGAAGGGTTGAGTGATGAAACAAACCAGATATCTGATCTTCTTGGTGTTTGTAGCTATAGTGTTGACGGGGTGTTCCGGTGGCGGAGGTGGGTCTGGAGTTGGCGGCATTATCGGTCTGGTCACGTACGAGGGCAGTGGGCTTGCTGTTATTGATGCCTACGTGGAGATTGCTGGCCGCTATGCCTATACAAATGCGGATGGGTCTTTCCGTTTGAACAATATTCCTGCGGGGGCTTATACGATGACGATTCGGCATCCCGGTATTCGGGATGGAAGATGGACCCAGAGTCTGACCATTCCTTCGTGGGATACGAGAAGCGACGTATTTCGAGTGCCACCTAGGACAATGCCGGTCACCACGGGTGATGTGGGTGGATGGGTTTATGTTCCTTCTCGGTCGCAAGCGATGGCTCTAGGTGAGATTGAACCTCTGATTGCTAAACAGATGACTGCGCCTAGCGGTTATGAACCCCTAAGGAATGCGAAGGTGACAATAGCTGGCCAGACTGCGACCACCGGAAACTACGGAAACTTCTACTTCGAAAGAGTTCCTGCGGGTTATCAGACATTAACCGTGAGCCATGCTTCACTTCGCTTTCCCATTACACGAGATATCAATGTGTTGAGTGGGGGGGTGAATTGGGTAGGTGATCATGGAACCGATTACGTTGTCGGCGGAGTTGGTTATTATGTGACGATTGGAGCCGACAAGTACTATGAAGATACAACTCCCCTGCCTGGACCTCGAGACGACGCTCTTGCAGTCCACAATGAGCTGTTCAACCGTAACAAGTTGGCAGGATTCGGCAGATTGTTGATTCGGAACGGTGGTTGGGGTGAACCGACAAAAGCAAACATTCGAGCCTCTATCCAAGAGGCCGTTAGACTGGCGGAGAGTTCCAGCGATTACTTGGTTATCTACTTTTCTGGACGTACAGGGTTAGATTTTCTAAGGCCTATCGATGATCAAAGCGGCGAAAAATGGATTACAGATGGGGAGTTAGAAAACTGGGTATCTGGGTTCCCCGGGCATGTTACGCTCATTGTTGATGGTGCCCATTCTGAATCTATGGCCGACGGCATCCCGTTTTATCCCCAGGCACTACGAAAGAGTAAGTTCACTGTGCTTTCCTCGGCCCGCAAAGGGCAGGAGGCCTGGCATGATAAGTATCTCGGGAACGGGAAACTCAGTGTGTTTACCCATTTTCTTGTGGACGGAATGGCGTCGAGGCGGGCGGATGTGTACAGTCCTATTGGCGATATTACAGCCCTTGAGCTCTATGAGTACGTGGATGGGAAAATGGAACAATATGACAGAACGCATCAAAGACCAGCTCAAGTACCACAAATCCATGAAGGATATTACGGCGATACGGTTATCTATCGCTACTAGACAGATGTATGAGGAGCACTCTTTTGGAGGAGGGATTCTATGCGTAAACTGACGATGCTCGTATTGTTGTTGATTTTAATTGCAGTTCCTGTGTCCGCTTTTTCGCCTAGGGACAGTGATTGGGGAAGTAGTAGTGTTACCGCGATTGCCTGGTCGGACGGAAATGAGCTTGGTGTGGCCATTGCCAACACGTCCAACAGTCGAACCACGATCACGATTTCTACGCCAACGACAGATTCCAGAGGCAGACAGGTCTTTTCGAGCCTACGTGTTGATGTGCCTGGCAGGGCCATAATCGAGGAAAAGTTTTACCCAAGTGTTCCACGCCGTAACGAGCAAATCGTTGTGAGCATCACTGAGGGCTATCGCTCTTATGATGTTCCCGTTCAGACCACGACCATTATGAATCCGGATAACTACATTGTACCAGCCAACACCCATTGGAAAGTCGCTGTTGATCTCGACACGTTGCTTCAAGATCCTAGTAGAACAAGGCTCGTGGTAGATGATTACTACCAGACCTCTGACGGATACAACCAGGATCGGATCCGGATAGAGTCCCTTGTAGGTGGGCTTAGTCAGGTGCGTGGTAACTCGAATACCATTGAATATGTGAAACCTTCTATGGTACTAACGATGAAAACACCACAAGTCTCCATGGTTACAACTATGACTTTTAACATTCGGAAGACAGATGGGTCGAGCTGGCGTGATGAGATATTCGAAGGACCCCTCGTCATGGTTTACGGACGTAACATGCGCTATCTAGGAGCATCCTCCACATCCTCCAGTTCGGGACAGACGTCTCGATAAGCTGGGTCAGTATAATCCTGTAGTTTAGTGCCAGCCAACGGGCTTTGCCTGCTGGCTGGTTTCCTTTTGTCGGCCTGATGATGGATAGAAAGGAGTTCTCCAAGAAAGGGTAGAAGTAGGTGTGATTACTGTGAAAACTGTGAAAAGAGTTGGTGCATGTGAGCTTAATGAAACCCTTCGAACTTAGTGACACGGAACTTGCCATTATAAAGGATAAACTAGAGGAAAAGAAAGAACTAGCTGTAAACCGAAGGCAGGCTCTCTTTGACGTCTTTGATCAAGACCTAGATCCAGAAGAAAGGGTCGCTTTAGAGTTTCTCTACGCCTTCATGCCCCTAGTCGATCTGGCAGATTACGAGGGTGATTTGTTCTTGCATCATGTGCGGCACAGCCTACGGTCCGTTAAAGCGGCCCCCTGGGGTAGTAGAATCAGCGGAGAGTTGTTCTTACATTATATCTTGCCCTACCGGATCGGTAACGAGAGAATCGAAGACTTTCGCCCCTATTTCTGGAACGAGCTCTTTGACAGGGTGAAGGATTTGTCCATGGCTGCTGCTATCTTAGAGGTAAACCACTGGTGTCACGAAAAGGCGACCTATGCTGCCTCAGACCCTAGAACCTTATCTCCTCTTAGTCTGGTGCAAAGTGCAAGGGGCAGATGCGGAGAAGAGTCAACACTCTTAGTTGCAGCTCTGCGAAGTCTAGGCATTCCGGCACGTCAAGTCTATGTACCCCGCTGGGCCCATACCGATAGTAACCATGCCTGGGTCGAAGCCTGGGCCGACGGAGAGTGGTTTTTTCTAGGTGCTTGCGAGCCCGAACCCCGCCTGAACATGGGTTGGTTCGACTGCGCGGCAACACGGGCCATGTTCATCCAGACCCGAGTGCCAGGAACCATCTACGCCGGTTCTGAAGAAATTGTGCAAGTTAGGGGTAACTATACCGAACTAAACTTGTTGCCGCGTTACGCGCCGACGCGAAATGTCACTGTGCGAGTGAAAGATACCCAGGATCAAGGGGTGGTAGGGGCTGACGTGGAATTTCAAGTCTACAACTATGGAGGCTTCTCCTCCCTAGTTTCCCTCAAGACAGACAACAAGGGAAGGACATCCCTAACAACGGGGTATGGGGATTTGCATATCCAGGCCTCTCAAGGTCAAGAGTGGGGGTCTGTTTTCCTTGGTCACGACGATCCATCTTCTGTCGATCTCGTACTCGGAGCAGATAGACAAGAGTCTCAGCAATTTTGCATCCAAGTACCCAAGGAAATCCCCAGGGACAGACCGCAGATCTCTCCTCTAGAACATGGGGAACACGAACGCCGGCTCCAAGCAGAAGAGGGGCTTCGTGCCGCCTATGAGAACACCTTCGCCAGCCAAGGGCAGGCAATAGAACTTGCGGCGGAGCTTGGTATTGATGCAAAAAGGGTCTGGGAGGTGCTGCAAAGAGCTCGCGGCAATAGCAGCGAAATTGCAGACTACCTCAAAAAAGCTGTTCCCCAGTATGGACAGCTCGCTCTAGAACTAGCGGACGTTCTTTCAGCCAAAGACCTGTCAGATACAACTCGAGAAATCCTTTTGGACCATCTCGAAGGGGCCTATCTCTATGAGGAGCTTTATCCACCCGATGATTTCCTCCAGTATATGCTGCAACCTAGGGTAGCCTATGAGAGCTTAGGCGCCTACAGAGAATTCTTCCAGGCCCAATTCACCCTGGATGAGCAGGAGATCCTGAGACACAATCCCCCTGTACTTAAGGCCTGGATTGACAAGTATATTACGCACGTAGAAGATGGATCGGTGCCTGCATGGCCCACTCCTAAAGGAGTTTATACGCTCCGCGCAGGTGATGCTCTCGCCAAGAAAATACTCTTTGTGGCGCTGGCCAGAAGCTTTGGCACACCTGCCAGAATTTCGCCCATTGATGGTAGGTTGCAATATATGGATGAAGATCGCTGGATTGGACTGGACGATGGGGAGGAGGGTGAAGTTGCACGGCTACGCATTCATCTTCCAAGGACCTTGCTTGGAGAAGCACGCTACTTCCAAGACTTTTCCCTCGCTCGATTCGAGGATGGATTCTTTCGAACGCTCCGTTTCAGGGGGCTTGACGAAGAGGCCTTTGATGACCAAGACTTCCAATTTGGACTCGAACTCCTTCCAGGATCTTATCGGCTAACTGCAGGCGAGCGTTTGGGGAATGGAAATGCCTTTGTAACCTTGTCTGAATTCGAACTAGAAGCGGGAGAAAGGCGGAACACGGAGCTGGTCCTGCCTAAAGAGGCAAGACTACCCGCAGCGCACGGTAAACTCCCCGCGGGGCTTGCCTTTCAGAGCTATGATGGAGAAAATGTGGTGAAGCTAGATAAACTAGGTGATCGCCCCCTTGTCTTGGCCTGGGTTGATCTCCATAAAGAGCCGAGTAAGCATCTCATGCGGGAGCTGGGAGAGCTGCGGTCCGATTTTGATGCACTTGATATTTCGCTTGTGCTCTGTCTGAGCGCGGATCGGCCCATGGGTTCCTTTGACGGTCTACCTCTGCGCACTCAACTTGTGGTGGATACAGGTGACGTTAGCCTAGGCCGGATGCGTGACGCTTGGCAACAAGAAACGCCTCGGGACTTCCCCCTAGTTATGGTCGCTGATAACAAGCGGAGAATCTGCTATATTTCAAAAGGGTACCAAGTTGGGCTCGGCGGCCAGATCCTGCAAGCGCTGCTAGCTGGCGAAGATATCACTGACATCCACCCTTAATCCGGGGAAAGCACAGGACTCAAAGCTGTCGCCGATTTCGTAGACCGAAAGATCAAGATTATCATGATTCTCAAAACAGTAGACCATGACGCGATGCTTCTTGGGATCTACGATCCAATACTCTTCAACCCCTGAGCGCGTATAAGTGTTCAATTTATCAAGGAGATCACGCCGGCGAGTGCTAGGCGAGAGTATCTCCACAACCAAAGTGGGAGTACCCATGTAACGCCCATTGATGACAGTACCCTCCAGATCGCAGGCGATCAGCAGATCCGGTTGGCAGACATCGGGTTCTTCAATATCCTTCTTATAAAAATGAACATCAAAGGGGGAGAAAAAAGCTTTGCAATGGCTGCCCTGCAAATGGGAGCGGAGTAGTACATAAAGATTACCCGAGATTTCCTGATGGTCTGTTGATGGTGAACCCAGAACAATGATCTCACCATTAATGAACTCCATGCGTAGATCGCTCTTGTCATAGATCTCCATAAACTCTTCGTAGGAGACCTTCGGACCCTTTGTCAGATACTCTGCCGACTGTTCTTTGAGTTGCAGGTAACCCTCGTAGTTCTTGAGATAGGGACTTAAGCGAACGGCCTCCTTGCCGTTTTTGGTGATCACGACATCGTGATTGTCCATGACATAATCAAGATAGTGACCGAGGTTCTGCTTGAGTTCCGTTGCGGTAATCGTGCGCTTCATGGCGAACACCTCCGTACGATTATTGTGCCATGTCGTACGATGTTTGTCAAGTGAATCGTGCGAAATTGCGTTGGCTGTTTGTTAGTTACGAGGTAGACTTTCATGGGTTTCTATGGGCTTTCGAAGATTTTGCGAAAAAACAATAAACACCGCTTGCGCAGTGCTTACTGTTGCCTTGATTGGTGGTTTCAGACGGAGCCTCGCTACACGCTGTTTTTGCTAACCAAGTAAAGCAAGTATTGGTTTAGACTTACACCTTCCGCCTGAGCAGTGTGCACCAGTTTTCTGTGCAGAGTTTTAGGTGTCCGGAGGGTTATTCTACCGCTATATCTCAAATTATTCGCTTCTGGTTCAGGAATCACGAACCCTTCCTCCAGCCTCGCAGATATCCAACTTTGTTTTGCATCGTTGCCCATTTCAATTGCTTCCTCTATTGTATCTCCATCACTTATGCAGCCCTCAAGATCAGGATAGCTAATCAAAAAGCCACCACCATCGTCATCAGATAGCGTTTCGATCTGAAAAGGATAGCGAAGAGATAGATAATATTCCAACGTTTTGCTTTGCACTTTTCTCTCTCCTTTCAATACCCTAGTTCTTCCAATACTGCCAAAGCTAACTTGACATAAATAATTTTTATATGTGGCTTTTTGCGAGGTATAGTCAACGAGTATTCTTTGTAATGATAGGTATAATGACTAGAACCTCCCTTGGGTTGAGTAACCCTAAAACCTATATCTAGCAATATTTTGTTTAGGTCCTCAAAGCGCACAGTCTTAGGGTTATTCTTTAGCGAGGCTAGGAGTTTTTCCCTCTTTGACATTATGCTCACCCCTATAGAAATTATAACAGACGTCGTATATGACGTCAACACGATTTCTCATTGACACACGGTGTTCAGGAATTTCTTTGCCAAGTCGTTTGCTACTGGCAGATAAACTCCTCACAAAGCGAATAGATGTAGTAATGGTTCTTTGGCAATCATCAGCATTA
The DNA here is from genome assembly GCA_964485345.1 of uncultured Clostridiaceae bacterium. Lineage (GTDB taxonomy): Bacteria > Bacillota > Limnochordia > Darwinibacteriales > Darwinibacteriaceae > UBA5420. Next base: position 127 of record CAZAJB010000061.1, on the reverse strand, counting down.
GACAATGGAGGGATGACGAGTGCGTCGTTGGACATTGATTCAATCACTCGCAATTGTAGTTTTTATGATCCTTGTGGTGAGCGCTCCTGGCTTAGCCACACTACGGGATGGCTATCTAGGTGATGTA
>CAZAJB010000060.1:0-12494 GCA_964485345.1 uncultured Clostridiaceae bacterium | reverse complement strand
CATTGTCAACGAACTTTTTCTGCATCACCCTCTTGACTTAATACCACAAGTCTACAATCTCAGTATTAGCTCGGCATAGACCGAGGAAATAAATCCGGCCACCACATTCAATACATTAACAAATAGCAAACCAAGGAAGAGCACGATGCCAATTCCCACAATGGTCAAAAGGCAGGTCCAGAAATTCTTTGCTGTGTCGTAATCATGAATGGTCATGGTCCCGATAAAGATCAGGCTCGCCGTCCAGAGGGTGGCTGTAATTCCTAAGAAGTGATAAAAGGTACCCTCTTGGAGAGTCAAATAATTGCTGACTACAGTCAACGGAAGGTTGATGACCACAAAGGGAGTTAAGGCATAGCAAGTGGCAATCACGATGTCTTTCAAGGTCCCCTTGCCATCCATCAAAGTAGTTAAAGCCCAGTTGACTATGGCCCACAAAAAGAAAGGCACCAGGACACTAATTACCTCCACCACGATGTTGAGCTGCGAGAGATCCCGGGGATTAAAGATAAAGCCGGTATACTGGCGCATCACCACATAGGTGACAGCCACAAGGCCCAAAATGCTGAGGGCTGCTCCCATGGTGCCTCGTTTTTCGTGCTTGAGATCCCAAAATCCGTCAAAAGGGTGGAAGATAACATGTTTGGCATAGGTCAAACTCGCCCAATAACCCTGGGGATTTCGCACTAGGACAAAGCCCGTGGCCGCGACCTCACTCTGCTGCTCTACGCCTGGCCTCAGGGCCTTTAGGCGCGGCCTCAGCTTAACCCAAGCCACAATTGCTGCCATCAGAGCAAAGATACCGAGCATTACCTTTCCGAAGGATGCAGCCATAACTTCCCGGCGATAGAGAGCAAAGGCCGTGGAATACTGGGGACGGTTGTTCCCCAAGCGAAAGTTCATCATGGCATCAGCGAAGCAATCTTGTCGCAGAAGAGCTGTTCCAATTCCCGTATAGGCCATATCAAAGTTGAAGTTGTGCTGCAAAACCTCAGCCCAAAGCTTGGCGGAACTCTCGTACTCTCCCCCCTGGTAGTGACCAATGGCTGCATGAATCAGCTTTCCATACGTTGTTGGCTCATAGACCAAGATGCGATTGCTACCGCGGTCCACAAGCAGAATTCTGTCCTCCAAAACATCTAAGGCCACAGGGACCTTTAGGGTATCGCGGGTGCTCCCCAAACCTCCAAAGACGTAGAGAAGGTGCCCGTCACTTTCGTAGGTGAACACCCGCCCCCGCTGGCGATCTAAGACTGAATAGAGGCCATTTTCTCGGGCCACAATGTCCACAAAAGAAGAGGAACGGATCGTTTCAGAGAGACGGTATTCTTCTGCAGTAGGGACATCGCCAATAGGCTCAAAAAAGCCATTCCTACGAAGAACATCGGTGCCACTGGGATTCAGGCGCCGCACCTGGTTATGCTCTGCCACGTAGAGGAATCCCCGTTCGTCTAGATCCAAAGCACTATACTCCGTAGGCAGAAAAAGGGCCATACGGCTGCGCTGTTCCTTGGTGGCAATGCTGGCCCAGAAGCGCTCCAAGATAGTGGGTCGCACCAAGGGTGCCCCAAGAAAGCCGCGAAAATTGCCGTCCACATCAAACTCGATCAGACCATCATAAATCCCATCAGCTAAGACGTAAATGCGTCCGCCTTGGTCCACCGCAACCTTAAAGGGCCGGTAGTTAAAGCCTTCTGGAAGGGCTCCTTTAAGGTCAGTCTGGGGAGGACCAATCACTCGCACGAAATCTCCGGACGTTGTGAGCTCCACCAAACGGGCATTGTCCCTGTCGGCAATATAGAGACGCCCGCGCTCAGTGACATAGAGGGCTACAGGTGCGTTAAAGGAGTGCCACACACCTTCCATCTCGAAGCCCTCCATCACCTGGATCAACTGGAAGTTGCCATTGAGCTTCAAGATACGGTTGTTGCCGGTATCAGCGATGAAGATGTCCCCTGTCTCAGCCACCGCCAGATCTCGGGGTTCCCTGAGGGGGGTTGCTCCCAATGAGGAACCGTCGACCACAACGTCCAGGCTGTAAGCTTGGGCTGCGGGTACGGGGTTTCCGTAGTAGTCAAAAGTGTAGCTGGCCAAAGGAGCAGCTACAGCCACTGCACTTGCGCCAAATAGAAGCGCCAGAGCCAACAGACACCAGACCAAATTGCGCACACAGATACTGCACACTGCCTTCCCCCCTTCCCCTATTCTTTCAAGCCAGAGGTACCCATGGTTTGCACCACGCTACGCTGGTTGATCACAAACACCGTAACCGGAACTAGCATCATCACTAAAGCCACCGCAGCTCCAACCCCCGCCCGGGCAATACCGCCAGATACGATCTGGTTGAGTGCATAGGGCAGAGTTTTGAGATTCTCACTGTAGATAAAACTGCTCCCCGTATTCGCCCACAGACTCTGGAACGAAAGGATGATCAAGGTGAGCCAAGCTGGCCTGACCGTGGGCATGGCCACCTGCCAAAAGACCACAAACTCACTGGCCCCATCAATGCGGGCTGCTTCTAAGAGGCTGTCGGGGACCATTTGGTCCATGAATTGCTTCATCAAGAACAGTCCCAAGCTCGAAGCCCAGGCTGGCACTATAACGGCAGAATAGCTGTCGATCCAGCCTAAAAAGGAGATGGTGAGGTAATTGGGAATGGCCGTCACTTCTGGGGCAAACATCAAAGAAAGTACGATGAGACTAAAGATCACCCGGGAACCGGGAAAGCGATGCTTGCTAATGGCAAAGGCACAGAGGGAAGCAAGCAACACATGCCCCGCCGTTCCAAAAGCGGTGATAATCAAGGTATTCAAGAAATAGCGGGAGATGGGAACCCAAGAATCGGCCATAAGGACCGCGAGATCTTTGAAGTTATCCAGGGTTGGGTTACGCACGAAAAACCGCGGTGGAAAGAGAAACAGCTCATTTAGGGGTTTAAAGGCGCTGCCGATTACATAAACCATGGGTAATGCCATAAAGGCACCCAAGATCACTAGCATAACTAGTGCTGCAAAGTCGCCCCCTGGCGAACGGGTCACTCTCTTGCGATAAAGTGGCAGTTTCACAATCTTTCCTCCTTTCAGCCCTGAACACCTCAACCTCGACCTCTCGACCTCTAACCGATTTTCCCTAGGAGACGCTGGATAAGCTGCTGTGTTCCGACCATGATGATGAAGAGCAGAGTTGCCATGGCCGCTGCATAGCCCATTTCAAAACGGATATTTCCATAGTCCATAAGATGGGTAATTACAGTATGTCCCGCATAGTCGGTGCTAGGGAAACCCACCAGGGATACAATATTCTTTCCCGCCGCAAAGGACGAAGTAATGGACATGATGGCCCCGAACATAAGTTGAGGACGCATGGCGGGAAGGGTGATAAACCAAAGCTCTTGCCAGCGGTTCCCCACACCATCCAGGGCACCTGCCTCATACAGAGTTTCGTCAATGCCCTGGAGCCCAGCGATAAAGGCTAAAAACGATGTGCCCAAACTCATCCAGAGGGTTACCAAGATTGTCACCCACATCAAAGTATCGGGATTGGTGAGCCAGCGCACGGGCTCATAGATGATCCCCCAGCGTAGCAAAAGGCCATTGACCCAGCCATAAGCATCACCGCTAAACAGGATGGTCCAAATCATAAAGACATTGCCCGAAATGGACGGGGCGTAAAAGAGCAAGGTCAAGAACGTACGCACCGTGGGCCTTAGTTCGTGGATGAACCAGGCCAAAATCAGGCAGAGAAAATAGCTGACGGGACCAGTGATAGAAGCAAAGAGCATGGTGTTCTTAACAGCAATCAGAAAGATGTCATCGGCAAAGAGAAGCTTGATGTAGTTGTTCCAACCAACCCAGATGGGGGGCTGGAGCATATTGTAGGAAGTGAAACTAAGAACGATGGAAATAATAACTGGAATCACGGTGAACACCAGAAACAACAAGGCATAAGGGGTGGCAAAAAGGTAGGAGATGCGCCACTTCTTCCAAAAAGCTTCCCCTCTCACGGCCTGCTTCCCCCTTCCTCGTCTAACCCCAGCTCCGCCCGTTTCGAGCGGATTTCTTCATTCATCACCCGATTGTAATCCAGGAGAGTCTCCCGAATGGGGGCCTGTTTTTCCACAATGCGGCGAAAAGCGTTATCCAAGTGCCGACCCACCATGTAACCGCCGGGAACTTCTGGCACTCCCTGCACCCAAGAAAGCTGTTCTTCTAGCTTGCGGTAGTCTTCCAGCGGCCAGGGCAAGTTTCTTAACGTGGTAGGATTGGCCGTAGGATAGCGGGCGGCTTCACCCATGAGAGCTTCTAGATCTAGGGCATACCGGGTCTGGGTCTCGGCCTCGGACCACCATTTGAGAAACTCCCAGGAGGCCTCTGGATCCGAGGCGCTACTAAGGATTACACTGGCGGTACCGCTCGCGGGGACTGTGCGATCGATTATGCCATCGTCCCTCACAACTCCGGGCACGGGAGCAAACCCCCACTCACCCCTCAGCTCTGGGGCGAAGACAGTCAAGGTATTGTACAAGGTGTAAGGAGCGATGACCAAGGGCATTTCGCCGAGACGAAAACGGTTTTCCGCACTGTATTCCACCGGCAAATTATAGAGCTCATAGAGATCGGTCCAGAATTGAAAGGCTTCAAAGGCGGTCTGGGTGTAAAGATTGGTCTCTTCAGCGTCTTCCTGAAACAGGTCTACACCTTGCTGGTTGAGGAACATCAAAAAGGTTAACACTCCCTGGCTGGCCGAAAGACTACCGCCTCCTGCAGGGGCTTCACCAATATTCCCTCCGACACTGCGATTGATTACCGTATAGGGCAGGCCAAAGTTCATGTTGTCTTTCTGAAGCTCGGGAATGAGATACAACACCTCATCCCAGGTTTGAGGAACGGTCAGTCCGAGCTCGCTTAAGATATCCTGCCGATAAAAGAGCATGAAAAAGGGAAGCTGCTCAGGGAGGGCAAACACCCAGTCCCTGAAGGTAAAGGGTTCTAAAGCCGCAGGGTAAAAGCCCGCGGCCACCTGGGGAAAGTCCGAGAATTCGGTTAGATCTACCACCGCTTCACGGAGTCCAAAGTTCATAGGCTGGCTGGGATCCACTCCTAAAGCTACATCCGGTCCCCTACCGGCTAGGGTAGCCTGGAGCAGGATATTCATGTTTACCAATTCTAAGTCTACTCGAATCCCAGTTTGGGGAGTAAAACTGTCTTCAATAATGGTCTTGAGGGCCTGGGCCTGATCTCGCCCTGTACCAATCCAGACCTTAATGGTGCGCTCTCCGGAAGTTCCTGGGTTACGATCTCCTAGGGCGCTGTAGTCATGGGTAAAGGAGGAGGCAAGCTTGGAGCATTCGTGCCTCACAGTCTGCCACAAAGTAGGGCTGGCCTCAGGAAGCTCCACATCTGGGCTGGCCACAAGGAGATAGTCAATTTGCAGGGGTTGCTCCATAGTCTGCAAAATCCAGGTCCCCAGGGCACTGAGATTATCGCGATACTCCTCGAGGCGAACTTGTATAGATTCAGGCGTCGCTGCCATACTTTCTAGTTGTAAAGCCAGATTGCGAACGGTGAGCATATGGCCACCCCGCTGCTGGGTGCTCTCTTCCATGTGATCAGCAAGGTCGTGGAGGAGGGCTGCTTGTTCCGCCATGTGCACAAGGACTTCGGGAATACGCTCGGCTAATTGATAGTCACGCAAGGGATCGGGATCAGGAGAAATCACCATAATGATTCTCCGATAGATCGAATTGAGCTCATAGAGGCTGGTTTCCACCGCCTGGACTAAAGCAGCCTGATCTCCTAGGACAACTTCTAGGGTTAGTTCATGGCGGCCCTCGGTGAGGTAGATAAGGTACGGCTCATTTTGATGACCCAAGACCTGCATGTGATAATGGGTGGAATAGGGAAACTCGACTGCACAGAGTTCTGCAAAGGGTACTTCTCCGTCCATTAAGACCCGGCGATTGCTGGAGATGCCCCGGCGAATATTCTGTTTGGCCTTGAAGGCAATTGTATAAAGTCCGGATTTTGGAACGGTAAACTCCCAGGTAATCCACTGACCGGGCTGGTTAAAGCGCCATCCTCCAATGGAATTAAGGCGAATCTGGGCTGGATGGTAGGGTTCTATGGTGGGATCGCCAGTATCAGAAATGGCAAATAAGGTGGAATGGGAGCGGTAGAGTGCGTCTTCTCCCTGAATTTTTAGAAGGAAGCCGCGGGTTTCCTGGCTAGGCCAGCTCTCCTTCACTTCCTGGTACAAAGAGGGCTGGTTCACTTGACCGATCAGTAGCCTCTCAATTACGATGGGTTCTTGGTGAGCCATGAGACGAATTGCTGAGGGACCTTGGGGCAAGTAGAACAAGAATGGTTCTTGGGTATAGCCCCTAGAATCCACAAGAGGCTGGGTTCTCCCCCTAGGATACTCCACTGGTACCGGGCGAATCTCATTTCCCAGGCTGTCTTTAAGGGTAGGTCCTCCATCGCCAAAGGTGCGGTGAAAGATGAGATAGCGAGCCTCAGCAAAGGGACGTTCTCCGTTGATCAAGAGCTCCTGTTCCATACTGGCCCCGCGGCCTGGAGCTGCCAGATACACCAGGCTGATGTTGTATAGACCAGCCTCTGGCACATCGATCATCCATTGGATATAGCCTTCCTCTGCAATCAAAACGTTTCCATCAGCCAATTTAGAAGCATGATGGGCATTTGAGAAGTCACTGGCCAAAAGGGTAAGCTCTAGCTCTGGGCGGGGAGCTTGCGAAAAGCCTGCTAGATACTGGCGATAACCTAATTCACGGCATAAGACTACGCCTGGACACAGTACCAGTAGGACTAGGATCCATAATGTAAGCACTGTCAGACTCGGTGCAAAGCGTTTCACGAGTGTCCCTTCCTTTCCCAAAGTTCAGGTTTTCAAAAGATGATTTTGTCCATTTCAATCCCGGCCACACCGATAACCCTGTCGGCCCCGCCATAGTACACATAGAGAAAGTCGTCTTTGATCACCTGGCCGCAACTAAAGACAACATTGGGCACATGCCCTGCTTTTTCCCATGCCAGCTCAGGCCCGAAAATGGGCTCGGGCAGACGGCGCACCACTTTCGTTGGGTTCTCTCCATCTAGGAGGGCTGCTCCTAAACGATAGGTTTTCTGATCATCTACCGCATGATAAAGCATTAGGTAGCCTTGATGGGTCGCAATGGGTTGGCCAGCGAGGCCGATCTTATTCTCTTCCCACCCATTGGGAATGGTCTCCATGATAATCTGGTGGTCGTGCCACTCCTTGAGATTATCAGAAAAGGCGCACCAGATATGGGGTAGGCGGCGATGGAAAAGCATGTATTTGCCATTTATCTTGGTTTCTAGAAGGGCTGCATCCTTATTTGATTCATCAAGGACGATGCCGTGCCGTTTCCAGGTGCGCAAGTCCTGAGAGGAGGCCATGGCAATGCGATGATCGTCCCAGGATCTACCGCCAAAGGCGGTGTAGAGCATATAAAATGTATCGTCTAGTTTGCTAAGGCGTGGATCTTCTACACCCCAGGCTTCTTGATCCCCAATACCTGTGAAGATAGGGTCAGGGTCCCGTACAAAGTGGATTGCATCATCGCTCTGGGCGTAACCGAAGCTAGAGATGAATTTCTCTGTTGCTCGGGGCTCAGAATGGGCTAGACTAGCGAAGTCTCGATCCGAAGCCCGATAAACCATGCACACTTTCTCTTTGTGCATCGTGACCCCGCAATTGAATACTGCCCCGCTTTCCCAGGGACGTTCTGTTGGTTCCATGATGGGTGAAGGGGATAAACGCTGTAGTTTGAGCATCCATGTTCCTCCTACTGTAACTGTTTTACGGATCTGCGAATGATTAGCTCTGTTCCTAGGGTGATTCGCAAAGGTACATCGGCATCTCTGCCTTCTATGAGCTCATGCAATCTCCTGGCGGCCATGGCACCCATTTGGCGCTGATGAATATTGACGGTGGTCAGAGGAGGCGTGACATGCTCACTGAGCTCCACATTGTCAAAGCCAACTAGGGAGAGATCGTCTGGTACTCTTATGCCTGCAATCTCACACGCCTTTAAGACACCTACGGCCGTGCTATCATTGTCTGTGATCACTGCCGTTACCGGCATGCCCCGGTCCAGAAAAGCACGCAAACCTTCTTGCCCTTGCTCCACTTGGGGACCAGGTTCGCTGTGGAGCCAGGACCAGTCACGGCTATGGGTGATTCCGTTTTCCCTAAGAGCAGCTCGGTAACCGTCATATCTCTCCTGCAAAGAACGATGTGATAAGGGGCCACCAATGAATCCAATGCGCTCGTGGCCCTGGCTCACCAGATAATTGACCAGGCGCATGATTCCGCCCCGGTTGTCGGTCACCACACAATTTACGCTCATATCTGGTTCCCAATTATCCACTAGCACAACAGGAATCCCTTGAGCTTGGGCTTGGCGAGCGATCTCGGGATACACGTCGGCTCCGACCAGAATCAGACCATCTAGTTGGCCAGTGTAATGCAGTTCCCACAGACTTGTGTCGTGGGGATTAGAGATGGTTTGAAAGAAGACTTTATACCCGTATTTTTGGCATTCGCTTTCTACACCCACCATAACGGTGCCATAAAAGGGGTCCGCAGGAAGAGACTGAAGCCGGGAGTTGAAAACAATACAGATGCTCTGATGTGCTTTTTCATTCCCGCTTGCTGGTTTGATCTCATATCCAAGTTCGCTGGCCTTTTCCAAGACCTGCCTTCGGGTTTGAGGGCTAACTCTGCCTTGGCCCGTTATAGCACGCGATACAGTAGTCACGGATACTCCCAATTCTTTTGAAATGTCTTTTAGGGTTACTCCCACGTTTCCGCCTCCTAAATCTTGTCTACCCCATAGCGACGATGTGACTTAGAACGCCCCAGTGTTCCTAGTGCTCTTTGCGCAATTTGCGCAATAGGCAACGAAGGAGCTTTGTTCTTGTGACCATTCTTCTGTACATGTTAGGTAATTCCTCCTTATTTTTTGCTTTTGTTGGGTTTTTCGCGTGTTTTAACCTTGAAATTGCACATTGCATGCGCAACTATGGCGCAATTTGTTGCGCAACCGTTGGAATATCGCGACAGTTCTCCCAGGGTACCATTACCCTTCCGCTGCCCCGAGACTCCGCGGAGGTCGTGATGTTTACCGGCAAAAAGAGACCCCTTTACCAAAAAGGCAAAGGGGATATATGGGAAATCTGGAAAACCTGGTGATGATCAATTTAGAGGAATTCTAAAAAGGGATCTGCCATATCTAGGTAATGGGCCTCTGCATCACTTATGCCGGCATAAAACGTTGCGCGCCCATCTGAGAGGCGCCGTAGGCCACCACTAAAGACCACATCCTCTAAATCTGGCCGTTTGCTGGGTCCATCTGGAAAATTGGCACGCGTGGCGATTAATCTCATGGGAGATGTCTCTACGTTGTCTGGATCGAGGCAGAAAACCATGGGATAGTAATGCCGTACGCCCTCATGGTCAAAGCAGGCGATGTGGCCCAGCACACCTAAGAGCCCGTTTTCTAGAAGATGGACCTCATTGGCCCCACCCCATTCTTCCCGCATAAACTGCTCCAGTAATGGGGCGTTATGGATGGCACTTAAAGTCAAGTGTTCTAGGGTTTCCACCACGGTAAAGCCAATTGTTCCTCGGCCACCTAGTTTTCCCTGGGGTCTCGTAAAGACTCCGATCTTACCGCTAGCCAATTCCACCACGCGAAGATCCTTCATCCCATCTGGGCCAGAAGCGAATTTCTTCAGAGCTGCCATAGTGGTGCCGCGATAAAGGTTAGTACGCCAACCTAGAGAGCCTGGAACGGAGGGATGGGGAAAGGTTTCTACACCACCGAAAATGAGTTCATCACCAATCCGCGTAACAAAAGGATCCTGTAAACGAAATACTGGTGTACCAGGGCGAGGAGACCAAATGCCATCTTTTTCTACGAAGAAGTACACCGCGGATTCTTCGCTGTCTCTGGCTTCGACTCGACCTGCTATAACCAATTCTTCTTGATCCCAGAAAGGAGCCGTGATGTTATAAACATCCCTATCTCCTATACCTGTAAATTGTAGCTTTCGCCCCTCTAGTTTCTGACCTTTTTGCTTGAATTCCTCCAAGAGGCTCCTACAGGACTGCCTCATCACTCCACCTCCAGATACACTGCTTTTGCTGCGACACCTTCTTTATGTGCACTCTATTTCCTCTATTGGGTGGACTGTCCCTAACATTTATCCCTTGATGGCACTGGCATCAAGCAATAGCCGAATAACATCCAGGTTGCTACTGAAACCTGCAGCAAATATCAAAACCGTCCCCCCGTCGAATGATCGTGCATGCACATCGGCGCCGGCATCGAGTAAGATTTGAGTTATTCCTGCATTTTCATTAAACCAAGCGGAATACGTTAATGCCGTCATATCTAAAGTGCCTTTGGCGTCAATCTCAGCGCCATTATCCAGCAAGAGTTCAATGATTTTTGGTTCGTTCGTAGTTCTGGCAGCCATGATTAATATAGTATTTCCCCCGCCGCTTCTCGCATTGAGATCAAACCCGTATTCCATGAAAGTCTCAAAAAACTCTGTCTTTGGATATCTTTCTAGGGCAAACAGCGGAGCACGGAAACTGTCTTTAGCGACATCTGCCCCATGGTCCAGCAGAACACGAACAACATCTGGATTTTCGTTAAACATTACGGCTAAATCTAAGGGTGTAAAGCGTCTGTCTGTTTCAGCTTGAATATCCGCACCATACTTTAGCAACAATTTAGTTACTTCGACATTCTCGTTACTGGCCGCTGCTAGCATCAGGGGCGTCCAACCTTCATCATGTCTGGCATTCACATCATAACCAGCATCGACAGCTCGTTGTAAGTCTTCAGGCGTACCCACCGTTGCACGGTGGAAAAGGTTGTAACTAAACTCTGCTCGACTCTCACAAGGGTAAACCAAAATCAATAATGCAAGCACCATGTGAGAAAAACGACGGAAATTCTTCAATTTCTTCATACTCACGCCTCCAAATAACTCATACTTTAGCGTGAACCGCTAAGAAGATTCGCCCTAATTCTTGTAAATAAGAGTGATTTTGCACACCTTGGAGAAGAGTGAATATCCCAGCTTTTACTGAGCAACATATTTGCTCGGATTTCCTCATGCAACTGGTCGCAACGGGCAATTAGTTTGCCAAGTGGGACAGTCTAATCCCATAGACGTACTAACCAACCGTTAGCCGTTCCACAAGTAGACATGCAAAGCTAACTTTTATGGATAACCATGCTACTATCCGCTTGTAACTAACCATACTTCCTTTTCGTCTCAATCAACCACTCCGGAAGCCGCTTATCTACCAAGGACATCACATGTTCCAGTCGGTTCCCTGCTGATTTATTCTTTGCTCCCTCATAGTCAACACTGCGTGATAGCTCATCAACATAGGGGATTACCTCTTCTCTTACTACCGAAAAGTGGTCTATTGATTTAGACAATATGTACTCATCTACACCCCAGTCCGCAGCGAATTCTCTTACTTCTTTAGCAACTTTCTGTAGTTTCCAAACCTCGAATGATTCATCGAAACTCAAGTCGCCCGATAGATTGCCGGGGACCAATTCGGTATCAACAAACTCCTTTAGAAGTTTTGCCTGTTCGGCTTCCCCCATGTCACTGAGTTCCTGGATTTCTTCATGTATTATCCTCAACGTCTCACTGTCTACAGTCTGTACACCCTTGTCTGTTTTCACTTTCGCGCCAATTAAGCTTAAGATGTGATGAGCATCGATAACCTGAGTACCAGATAGTTTTGTCTTCCCAACTAGCGGTCTTATGATCTCATCTGTTGGGTTCGCATCGCTAAAGGTCAAGTTTTTGTAGGCCCCAATATACTGGAGCCACGTGTGTTCATCAATACCGAAAGAAGCATCGTCCCACTCAAACTCGTAATACTGCATAACCAATCTCAACTGGTCATTCGCGTCACGGAAAGACAGGAGAAACAGTTGCTTTGCTTCGTCGTCCGCCTCAAGTAGTGCCCAGTCTGTGGGCTTTGGCAAAGTCGGTATCATCTCCTGAATCTTCAAGGCGAGTTTTTGTACAGCAGTATGGTAATGATCCACTATCACCCTACTGCTTTTTCCCCCGCTTCCATAAAGCTTTAAAGCAGTGTCTACAAGTTCCTCAGTGATAGCTGGATACTTGAAGTTAACTATAGTCCCGAACTCTTTGTTCTTTCCATACACCCGGTTAGTGCGTGAATAGGCCTGAATCAAGCCCTGAAGCTCCAGGGGGCGATCGACATAGAGAGTATTTAAGAACTTGGAGTCATACCCAGTCAATAGCTGATCCGCAACAATGATAAGATCGATATTCTTACTATTGCGACCACTTCCGCCGCGAGTTGCCCGCGTCACTAAATCGCCAAAATATGCTGTAGCTAGCCACGCTCTCTGACCGCAATTGCGCCACGCTTTTTGTCCAGAA
>CAZAJB010000059.1:0-13164 GCA_964485345.1 uncultured Clostridiaceae bacterium | reverse complement strand
TCCCCGAGAATGCTCCACCAAAAGAGATCGAAAATGCCGCATGCACCAAGCATCAAGGTGTCCACAATGACGTAATCCGTAGCATTTCGAGCAAGCAACATAAAACTAATAAAAGCTGCCATAATCATGGCCATACCAACATACAACGCACTGGAGTGTTTGACTTTCGGCGGTAGGTTTCTCATCACGATCAGGGCAACAATGTAAGGGACCGCCCAATACCAACTCACCAGCCCGGTCAGATGCTCGAAAGCGGGGTTAATAACCTGATACATGAGCCCGGAGTTGATTGTAATGATGAAAACGAATAAAGCAAGGAGTAGCAAAGGCTTATTGATGTTGCCCTGCTGATTCTGGTTTCTTTCTACCTTGTCCCCGTCTTCATTCATTGAACTAGCTGGTAGTGCCCAGATAAACACCATACCAAGCATCACACAAGTCAAGGACAGGATGAGCCCGAGAAATGGCGAGACATTCAAAGCCACCACATTAACGGTAATCATAATCACGTTGGAATAAATCAAGATGTCGGCACATGTCTTGAGACGCTCACTTTTTGGGGTAAACGCTTTTAGTAAAGAACCGAATGAGGCCACAGCACAACCGCTTGTATAGCCACTTACTATCAATCCCCCCATCCATAAAGACGATGGGCCAAAAAAGAAAGGTGTAGTTGCCAGCAAACACAAACCCATACTGCCGATCATCACATACTTTACCGCACCTGAGGACTTCATGAGGTAACCACAAGAGAACAGGCCGAAAAGATGTGCGACAATAGCAGCCAACAGATAAACGGAAGTCTCTACTGCAAACGACTCAAATAAACTATACAGTACTTGCCCTTCGAAAAGAAAAGACAAGATGTAGGCAAAAATCAGGGAACACCCTACCGTAGAAAGGAGCCGCGGGTCAACAGCCCTAATTCTTCCCATTTGATCATCTCCCATTTTGCAGACACCACAGGAGTTTATTCGTTTTTTACCTGAACAACTCCTGCCCTTAAGCAGGAGTTGTCAGCGTGATGTTTATGCGATTGTACCCTTTGTGGGTTCACCTAATGGACTAATGTACCAAGATCCAAGACTACAGACCCTGTGCAGATCGTAAGGCAGATTTTCACTCGATTTGTTTAGAGCAAAAAAAAGCCCTCCATAAGGAAGGCTTAGAACATGATGCTCTCCTGAAGATGCCTAAAGTCATATGACCTCTTCGGCCAGGAACTCTCTGATGCGTTTGGCGATCGCATCCCTGACCGATCGAAACTGCTCCATGATTTCTTCCTCAGGGCCTGTGGCCTTCGCTGGATCTGGAAACGGTAAATGGAGCTTCTTGACGGTTGGTGGAGTAAGTGGACACCTCTCTTCGGCATCCCCACAAAGGGTGATGGCGTAATCCATCTGACTCAACAGCAATGGATCAATTTCGTCCGATGTATTCGGGGCTATATCTATCCCAATTTCGGCCATCACCTTGACTGCTCTAGGATTAAGTCCGTGTGCTTCTAATCCCGCGCTGTAAATCTCCACCTTATCTCCACCAAACTTTTTAGCCAAGCCCTCCGCCATCTGACTGCGACACGAGTTGCCGGTACACAGAAACATGATTTTGGTTTTTCCAGACATCAACGTTCCTCCTAACGAGCCATGATGATCTACGATGAACAACAACCTGAGGCCGTGTCGCCTAGGATTACGAATTCACCGGCTTAGAGGTCTCCGTCTTATCCTAAACCCACAAGAAGACCCCCAGTTCTATAACTGGCGGGATGAATTGTGGTACGCTAAGCCATGCTTAGCGTAGGTATTAGTGCCCGACCAGTAGAGAAATAAGTTTGAGTTGATGCAGGAAATCCTCTCGGAGTAGTCGAAGTTATAGAACAAAGGTTCCCAAGATTTAACGGCTACGAGGGGGTGCAATATTGATCACGTTTAAGTATCGGATGTACCCAATGGTGCATGTTTTACATGCACCTCGGAGTTTCGTTTCACGAAACATCCACATAAGGAGCAAAGGGAAAATATTGACTTCACCCTAGAGCGGTGTCATCTTCTGTACAATAGACTCTTAGCAGAACGGAAACTCCACTATGAAGAAACAGGCAAAGGCCTTTCGCAGTATGATCAGAACAAAACACTCCCAGAACGTAAAAAGTACGTTCCGGCATTAAAAGAAGTCCATAGTCAAGTGTTGCAAGATGTTTCAAGACGAGTTGAACGGGCGTTTCAGAACTTCTTCCGGGGGATTAGAGAAGGCGAAAATATAGGTTAGAGAGTGTAATGAATTTTGTGTAAATGGTCCATACTCCCTATTTATACTCCCGACACCCTCCATTAAGTGTCCGCCTGGGGTCTTCTTTGGCTCACAAACTCAATCAATGATTACAGCTTTTCCGTCTTCCCGCAACTTTCTCAAGGACGCATGCATATTATTGATTTGTTCCTCCGAATGTCTTTCCCACGAACCTAATTCAGCTATTACTTTCAAAGGAGATTTAGACCTATAGGAACGTGTTGGGTTTCCAGGAAACCTTTTGTCAGTTAAGTTCGGATCATTTTCAAAATCACCTAATGGTTCTACAATATAAATTCTCTCTTTTGATTTTGTTCTTGCTAATTCGGCACCCCATCTAGCGGCATCTAATGTTGCAGTAAAATATATATAGTTGGATTTTCTATCTTCATGATTCGATAAATGCTGTGGCCCTAACAAATCTCCAATTTTGAGTTCTGCTTTAGTACCATGAAAGAATGGCCCCTTATCTAAGACATCATGCTTGTTATTCATACTGACTCACCTCCTGGATTTTTACAACGATATTATTCTGGCTGATTATGTTCTCTGAAATAATGTGGGAGCCATCGTGAAGCTGCATCCCGCCACCACTTGTGGCAGCCGTATTCTAGCGACCGAATTCCTCTTCATTCAATTCGATAGACCACGCCATTACTCGATCTCCACATCAATGTCATCTAATTCCGCTGGATCAACTCCGAATTCTTTCATCGCATCTTCATAGCTAACAAAATCGGATGGCTTAGGCGACTTCGTACGCTCCTCTGCTTCCGCAAGCAATAGAAAGTCCTCTATCATTTCCATCAGTTCTGTATACTTCTTGGGATCAATGAGAACGCAGGTTGGCTTGTTGTTCTTCACAACAATCTTGGTCCCGCTCTTGGCTACTTCTTCAAAGATCTTGCCTGCTTCACCCTTATTAAAACGTGATATGGGGATAATTGACTCCATGAGACCACGCATGTCTTTCTCAAGCATTTGCTACACCTCTTTCCGTTCACCACCAGATGTTCAATGTTTGGTAATTAAATTATAGTTTTCACAAATTTATTTGTCAATGTTTTTATCGATACAACTACATTCAACTGACCCCGTACCTTATGAACTCCAAAGCTAGATCCAAGGAGGTTTCTCTATTACCGGTTTTGGGAACTAGAAACACACGGAAACTGAACTTGGGATTACCCTAGACATCCGGTTCCAGATTTCGCCTGAAGTCATCTATGTATTCCTTCAAACGTGTGTACGGGGCTGACTGGAATGGTTTAAGAGCATCCAAATGGTACTCTAGTCGCCGAGTGGAGGTATGAAGTGGAACACACATGTACTCCCGCAAAGCAAAACGTTCACCAAACTCTTCCACCAATAATTCGTCGAAGTTCAACAGCATTGCAAGACATTTTCCTCCAACATATGGATCGATTTCTAAGTTAATCATGAAATCTAAGTTTTGACGTGCTGGGGGATTTGCGGATCCATAGTATTCCTTCATACAAGAACCAATCTCCCACGCTTTTTCGTCACCGTCGACAGTTTTGACATTGCCTCCATCATCTTCGTAGAAATAGCTGATCATTCTTTTCTCAAAGATGGCGTGACCATATCGGTAGTTCCATCAAGTGCGAATCGTAGTTTCCGTCTTTTTCTTTGTCATCGACCTGCTCTCCGTTTTTTTGGCAAGTTCTTTTGTGGGTTTTCTCACATTTTAGAAAACATCAAGGTAGCATTTGAGCAAGCAATCTTGACGTTGTAGACATTGGATGATATAATTTGACTACGAAATAATTTGAAACGGGGTGTTAGCGTGGAAGTAATTAGACCATCATCCGATTTGAGAAATCACTATAACGAGATCTCTATGCAGTGTAGGGAGTCAAAAAATGCGGTGATTATTACGGTGAATGGCAGAGGAGATACTGCTGTGTTAGGGTTACAGCAGTATAACCAGATGAAATCGGAGCTTGAGTTGCTAAGAACACTTGCTGAAGCGGAAGAAGACGTCAAGAGTGGACGTGTTGCTTCTATGCAAGATAGTTTTGATCAACTTCGTGCTTCTTTATTAGATAGAAAAAAGTCTGATGTATAGAATTTTAAGGACTGATAAGGCAGAGGATCAGCTGCGAGAAGTCATATTTTACATTGCGGAAGATTCAGGGACTGTTGATGTGGCTCTAGTGTATTTAAGCAAAATTGAAAGTGCGATTAATCAGCTTCAGCGGTTTCCGAAGTTGGGAAGTCTTCCTAGGTATTCGATTTTAAAGAAACAGGATTATCGGGTATTGGTTGTTGAGCGCCATCTTGTGTTTTATAGGATTAATGAAGCGGACAAGTTGGTGATTATCTACGCCATAGTTGATGGACGACGGGAATATCTCAATTTAATTTAGGCCAGTAAATTCGCAGCCATCTAAATTGTAGGCTGTGTTTCTATTTTCACTTTGAAAGAATCGCGGTGCCGGCCTAGTGGAGATGCTGACACCTGGTAGCACTAGGCGATCATACACTAATCATGAGCAATAGGCTGATTAGCCAGGTAACAGGCATATTCCAGAGGTCTTGCGAGGATTCTTTGGATTAGCTCCTCGTCCCTTAAGGCGAAAAAGAGGTTTCGATCCGGTTTCCCGTTGACCTCGATGATCCACACCTTTCCTTCGGTGTCTAGAGCGAAATCAACGCTAAGCTCACCGAGCATCACAAAGCGCTTTTCCAGGAGTCTTGCCACCTTACGACTTAGGCCCTTTAGCTTCGCAAGCACCTTGCGAGGATCGTGTCCTACAAGGGAACCACTATGGACTCCTTTGACCAAGAAGATATCATGCGTATGAACCACATTAACTCCTATAAGAGAGCGAACCTCGGCATCACAAAAAGTATTCCAGATGAGGAGCTCCTTTTCCTATGCAAAAAAGCGCTAATGCTCAAAACCCGAGCGCTAACGCTGTGATCCTTTTCCGCCGCTTAGCGGTTTAGTTCTTTTTTCAAAACCTCAGCAAGATCGTCTTTGAGCAAAGTGTTAACGTTATCGCTCAGCTTCATCGTAGCACCACCCTGGGCATTGTAGTACTCACATTGTACCGAGCTGTTAAGAATATGTTCGAGCCTTTTTTCCTTGTCTTCCAATATTTCCCTCATCTTGGAACAAAAAAAGCCCGCATGTTTCTGCGGGACAAAGATTCATATTGAGCTGCTACAATCGGCAAATAGGCCGACATGTTGAGTACCATACCCCGGATCGCCAGAACATTATAAACCTCAACACGGGCAAACATAGAAACATCATGGCATTCAGCTCACTACTTCGGGAACTGTCATATGCACCGGATTTGCCCTGCATAGGTTTTCTTGTATTCTAAGTTAGTTGTTCTTCAATCCCGGCGATGCCAATCGCACCGGGACCACCATGACTTGAAATCACAGCACCAGCTCTCATCCATCTAGCTTGATGCACACCATTCTCCTTTAACAGATCATAAATCACTTCTTTGTAATGATCATCGACACTAGGAGCACCTATTATGAGAACGGTCTCAGGATCAATGTTATAGCTTTTGAAAAAATCATTGATCATTTTCTCTAAAGAGCGATCAAAGGACCCACGGTATTTTTTTCCGGGTACCAAATGCCCATTTTCTAATTTGACGGTTGGGAAAATTTTCAATATATTTGCTCCAAAAAAGGCCAAGCTTGAGACACGACCGCCAGCCTTTAAATAAACAAGTGTTTTAGGTAGGAAAACCATATGGGTACGTTCGCGAATGTTTTCGACAAAAGCAATGATGTCTTCAGGATCTTTATTAGGATTGTCTTCAATAAATTGAGCAGTTTCTTTAACAATAGCAGCTGCACCAATACTCACATGCTTGGAGTCTACTAGATAGACATTTTCAAAATCTTGAGCCGCAATACTGGCCGAATTGAAGGAAACGGTTGTTACTGCTGAATAGGCAATGTGGATTATATGTGCATCTGGATATTTGGCAAAAATCTTTTTGAGAACTTCTATGTGATCTTGAGGTGTGGAACCAGATGTCTTGGGTAGAGTTCCTGTTTCCTCATAGAAATCAAAAACTCTTTGAACCTCAAAACTTCCATCTGGATATGTTTGATCATCCATAGTTACATGCATTGGAATGACTTGAATATTATAGCGTTCGATAATTTCTTTCGATAAATCCGAACCGCTTTCTGTTGTGATAATATATTTTTTCATATTGACCCCCATCATTTAGGGTGAAGTGTCCCTAGAATTCAATTTTTGTGCTCAAAAACCCAATCAATTATTCCAGCTTTTCCGTCTTCGCTTAACTCCCTTAATGAGGTAAGCATAGTATTGTGCGCCGTGAACATCACCCAAACACAAGTTCATCATTTTCTTATTCTCTGATTCTTCTCTGGCTTTAGTTCCTGTATGACAGCAAGCCACATTCTTATTTTACCATGAAAAGGGTCTTCGTACAAAAGAACGTCATAGGCCACTATGCAAACTCTCTCAAACTTTCTCATGCTTTGGGGGGTTACGTCATGTAGTCTTAGGGAATCCGGGTACTTTTCTCGGAGAACAATCGCATCCTTCCTGCAGCCTACCCGGCAAAGCCCACACCCATAACATTTGTTCACATTGATATAGCAACGTTGCAGCCCAACAGAATATTCTATCGCGCCAAATTGACAATACTGCAGGCACATGCGGCAGCCGATATAATAAGGGCAGAGACAGAGCAGAAGGAGGAGATCTCATGCCGAATATCAAGCCCATATCCAATTTACGGAATTATTCCAAGGAACTACATGATGTAGCAGTTGGAGCTCCAATTTTCCTGACATGGCCGCCCGTCGTTCCTCACTAGTGGATATAGATAACGATTCCCGTTTTGTAATCTCCGAGAATTACATGGTATTTTACCGGCATATAGATGCAGTTCTTTACGTTGACCGGATCTTATCTGCGAGACGGGATTATCTTCAGGTCCTTTTTGATAATTCTTACGCACCATAGTTTGGGCCACCGCAAACTTCTTGATTTCAGATTCATCCACAGTCTACGCTAGAAATGAACTCCTGAATATAGTTACGGTGCTTGTACAGGAGTTCAACCAAGCCTTTGAATGCCTGCTCAATTTTCTCTTTGGGGTTTCTGGTCCGAATGCCTAGTCTTTCACCACGAGCGTGGATTTCGGCTTCACCCATGGCAGCAATCAAGAGCGAGCGTGATCGTTCATAGCGAGAATCCAGTTCCCCGACTTAGAGGGCCTGGCCTGGGCATGACTACGACCCTCCTGTTTCGGTCAGATTATTGGTGGTAGCGTTCTTCCACACTTACCCCGCTGCGTCCTCCCTGTAGCCATTATCATGAGGCGCCACACAATAAAATGAACCCAGTTTAGCTGGGGTTTTAGTATTTTTCAGACTTGTCCCTTCGCCCAAGATCGCCACCGAGACTAGAAGCACAATGACGATGTCATTTGTCTCAAAACAGGGATCACATCATGTTCAAACCAGGGATTACGATTTAGCCAGCCATGGTTCAAGGGAGAGGGATGCACCAATGGCAGGAATTGTGGTAGGTACTCGCGGAAGCCTTTTACCGTTTCCGTTAGATTTCCTTTACGCCTCTCGCCCAAATAGTACTTCTGAGCATAACTCCCAACTAGCAGGATCGTTTCAATGTTGGGCATTGCTCTTACGAAATGCGGATGCCATTTCTCCGCAAACCCTTTACGAGGGGGATTGTCCCCTGTTTTGGCTTTACCAGGATAGTAAAAATCCATCGGCAACTGGGCGATGCACTCCGAGCCATAAAACTGCTCGCGAGATACGCCCAGCCAATCACGGAGTCGATCGCCGCTTGGATCATTCCAAAACAACCGTGTTTCTTCTGCTTTGCGACCTGGTGCTTGCCCCACGATAATAATGCGAGCCTGTTCTGACGCCTTGAATAGAGGTGGAATTCCCCGTTTTGTATAGTCCTGGTTCATTGGATCCGCCATAATCTCTCGCTTAATCTCTTCAAATCTCGTCACACAGTACCTCCTGGTAGATTCGTGTCTTCTTTCTAGAATCTGCTGGGTTGAACTTTCGAAACAGCATGTTCTCAGCCTTATTAATCTGCCCGTTTGCCTCTAGGCCTACTAACACGAAAAAGGATGATGTCTCAAATGGCAATCATCCCGAGGGGAAACGGACGATCAAACATGTCTTTTTTTTCAGTCATCCTGCTCCCCTTCATGCTTGTGTTCATGGCAAACAGAACCAGTAGATTTGAGGTTACCTTCAAGATAGCTTTCCACGGCCGCTTGTGTACTCCCCTCGATTCCGACAATGACTTCAATATTGTTCCGATTAAAGAGTTCGACAGCAGCGCTACCCATACCCCCTGAGATGATGGTATCCACTCCTAGATCAGCTAAAAAGCGGGGTAAGAAACCAGGTTTATGCCCGGGATTGGGCACCATTTCGCTTCGCACGATCCCCTTCTTCTCCGTGTCAAAAATCATGAAACCTTGGCAATGACCAAAATGCTCGGTCACCATTTCCTTTTCGGTTGCCACAGCAATTTTCATCCGTTCATACCTCCAATTATCTCATATCTTACGCGTAAACAGAAGCTTCATCACCTTCTCATAAAGTAACCTAACCGCCTCCCCTGCTTGACAGTGCGTCTCAACAATAGAACGCCCTTGATTCACTGCCGTAACCATATGCGAATCAAAGGGTATTCTGCCAAGGAAAGAAAGCCCCTGCGCTATGGCAATCATCCATTACTTACTACTTGGCCTCCGAGAACTTATGTTCCATTTTGCTCAAAATGTGGTAGAATAGGGATAGAATATTGTGTAAGGAGGCAGTCAAAAAACGAGCATGGAGAACAGAACCTATGTCGCGATTGATTTGAAGTCCTTTTACGCTTCAGTCGAATGCATCGAACGAGGTCTGGATCCATTGACCACGAACCTTGTTGTGGCCGATGCCAGCCGCACCCACAAGACCATCTGCCTCGCCGTTTCTCCCTCCCTCAAAGCCCATGGCATTTCTGGTAGACCGAGGCTATTTGAGGTCGTGCACAAGGTCAGAGAGGTCAATGCAGAACGGCGCCGCAAAGCTCGGGGAGGAGCGCCTTCTGGATTCTCATACAACGACACAGAACTACGATCCTCCCCGCATCTGGCGCTGGACTATATTGTGGCTCCTCCCAGGATGGCACGCTACATCGACTACAGCACGCAGATCTACGGGATCTACCTAAAGTACGTGGCTCCCGAAGATATTCATGTCTATTCTATCGATGAGGTATTCTTTGACGCCACCCGTTATTTGACCATGCACAATCTATCTGCTCGGGAATTTACGGCGAACGTAATTTCGGACGTTCTCAACACAACGGGGATTACGGCCACCGCAGGAATTGGCACAAATCTCTATCTGAGCAAGATTGCCATGGATATCGTGGCCAAGCATATTCCGGCCGACGAAAACGGTACCCGCATCGCCGAGCTCGATGAGATGAGCTTCCGCCATCTTCTCTGGAAACACCGGCCCCTCACAGACTTCTGGCGTGTGGGCAAAGGCTATGCCAAAAAGCTTGAGGATCACGGGCTTTACACTATGGGCGATATCGCCAGATGCTCCCTGGGCAAGCCTTCAGACCCTCAGAACGAGGACTTGCTCTACAAGCTCTTTGGCATCAACGCAGAGCTCTTGATTGACCATGCCTGGGGATGGGAGTCTTGCACAATAGCCGAGATCAAAGCCTACCAACCTAGCTCAAAGAGTATGGGTACTGGGCAGGTCTTGCCAGCTCCCTATTGCTTTCAAAAAGCCAAGCTGATTGCCCGCGAAATGACGGAACTCCTGGTACTGGACTTGGTAGAAAAGAAACTGTTGACCGACCAAATCGTCCTGACGGTGGGATACGATATTGAAAACCTCAGGGATGAGGCCAGACGAGAGTCGTATCAGGGTACCATTACCACCGATAGCTACGGCCGCTCGATCCCGAAACAGGCTAGCGGCAGTATCAATCTCGACCGATACACCTCCTCCACGAAGCTAATTCTAGGCGCCGTAATGGAACTCTTCGACCGTATTGTTGACAAGCATCTTTTGGTGAGAAGAGTGAACCTTGCAGCAAACCACGTCCTGGACGAGGAGACCGTGCAGAAGAAGGGGAACTTTCAGCAGCTTAGTTTATTTACGGACTATGGGGTACAGAACCAAGAAGACGCCGAGCTAAAACGGGAGAGGAAAGTGCAAGAAGCAGCCCTAGCCATCAGGCAGAAGTACGGCAAGAACGCCCTCTTAAAGGGAATGAACCTAGAGGAAGGGGCCACCACCATCGATCGCAATCAGCAGATTGGAGGGCACAAGGCATGACGGATTCTTATGACGATATCATCAATCTACCTCGCCCTATTTCGCCGACGCGGCCGCCCATGGCGCCGTTGAATCGGGCCGCCCAGTTTGCTCCCTTCGCGGCACTCTCCGGCTATGAGGCCGCCGTCAAAGAAACCGCTAGATTAACGGATAAAAGAATCGAGTTAGACGAGTATCTGAAAGATGCTATAAACGAAACACTACGCATGATAGCAGACCGGATCACAGGGCAGCCCGAAATGGAGATTACCTATTTTCGGCCAGATGCCAAAAAACAGGGCGGCGCCTATGTCACTACAATTGGTAGAGGCAAAAGAATAGATGAGTATGAAGGGCTTGTCATGCTGACCGACGGATCAGCGATCCCTATGGAGGACATCATCAGCGTCGAGGTGCGCTCTTGGCACGATTAATATGCGTCGATCACCGCTGCATCCTTTGTTCTAGTTAGTCCCTCTCGGCCATAAAATGGAACGGGAGGGATTGAATTTGTCTGTACAACTGATTGTCTTCGATGGGTCCCATTGCATTGGCGGAAACAAAATCTACCTATCTGCAGATGGGACAGGGGTTTTCTTTGACTTTGGCTTGAACTACTCCACGCGGTCCCGATTTTTCGATGAGTTCCTTCGGCCCCGCAGTGCCTTCGGCCTGGTAGATTACTTGACCACTGGGCTACTTCCACCGATCCCCGGGGTATACCGGGATGACCTTGTGCCGCCCGATGTAAACCTCTGGGATCAATGTTATCGAGAGGACTTCAAGGACGTTAAGCCCCAAGCTGTTCTCTTATCACACGCTCACAGCGATCATCTGCAAATGGTTTCCTTCCTCACAACCCAGATCCCTATTCACTCTAGCCTCCCATCAGCTATTATAGCCAAAGCCCGTCAAGACACCTCGCACGGTGGTGTAGACTCAGAGACCACATCCATCGTTCCCAAGGAAGCATGGGAGGGGCTCTTGCGTTCGAAACATTATCGCGCAGCGCCCGCCATGGGGCGGGAGTTCATGGTCGCGGGGGTTGGTCGGGTTGCAGATCATGTGCAGGAGTTCTGGGCCAGTCCGTCTTCGTCTCGCGCCCTCCAGGCAGTACCTCTTCAGGTGCACAGGGGACGAGTAGGAGCTTTAAATACGCGGTTTTTCCCCGTCGATCATTCCATTCCAGGATCCGGTGCCTGGGCGGTTGAAACCTCAGAGGGATGGGTAGTGTACACTGGCGATCTACGTATGCATGGCTCGCGCAAATGTGAGACGCTCGCCTTCATAGCAGAAGCAGCTCGTCTAAAACCTCTCGCCCTGATCTGCGAAGGCACCCATGTGGAGAACGAATGGATCATGTCCGAAGCGGCAGTCTACGAAAACGCTCGCCTCGCGGTCGAACTAAGTAAGCGGCTTGTCATAGCAGATTTCTCACTGAGTAATATTGAACGCCTGTGGATCTTTCATCAAGTGGCAATCGATACAAGACGCCAACTCGTCATCACCTTTAAGGATGCTTACCTGCTTGAGGCGCTGTCACAAATCGTCCCCGATGTCCCAAGCCCCCTGGCTTCCCCTCATCTCAGGATTTACGGATCCAATAAGGTGACGTTGGCAGGTTGGGAGCGCGTTCTGGCCGAAAAGTTCGGGGCAAAGATCGTCCAAGCAAACGAGATTCATCGCTCCCAACGAGAGTTCATTCTATGTTTCGGCTACTATGATCTCCCCAACCTTGTGGACATCGCACCCCGGGCGGGTCATTACATTCACTCCAGCTCAGAACCGTTCAGTGAACAAATGACGCTAAACCAAGAAAGGCACCAAGCGTGGCTCAAGCACTTCAACATTGAGAACCTAGGGCATGCTGCTCAGAAGAACCAACTTCGGAGTTCCTTCCATTCCTCTGGCCATCTGACAGGAGGCGAACTCGTCAATCTCGTGGAACAGATCAGGCCTCGCTATCTGATCCCCATCCATACCGAGAAGCCAAATAAAATCCGGCAGATGGTGCAAGCGCGAATGGGCAAAACGGTGCAGATCATCCTTCCCAAAGTCGGTCAGCCTCTAGTCCTGAACGGCTAACTGTATCCCCATTTTCGTCAAGGATCACGCTGTCGCAACGAGACGAAAACCGTCCTAAAGCCTCTTTTAGCGGTATGTGCCAAACCATGTGGTGGGATCCATCACCCCAGTAGTCTTTGGCCAGATAGGTGGGCTCTCCAAACACGTGCGTCCAGATTCTCTGTGCTTCTTTATATCCACTATCAAGGCACACTTCTTTCACGTTCCTTCGCCACAGCGCGTCGAACATAGTGCTAAGCAGGAGCGAAGCCAACCCTCGCCGTTGATGATGCGGATGGACAAACACCGTTCCAACTTCTGGCACGTCCTGCAATTCATTCTTTGCACAGGCCACAAGCAGATCGTTCGCTGGGCCACACTCGATCGATCCCACGATCTCCCCGCCATGTTCGGCCAAGAGGAAAAAACGTTCCTCTCCCCCCGTTGCGAAATCAG
>CAZAJB010000058.1:575-13175 GCA_964485345.1 uncultured Clostridiaceae bacterium | reverse complement strand
TGCAGTGTTTGCAGCAGAATCCGTCGATGTTCTCAGAGCTGGGCCAGGCTATGAAGATCTTCCTCCAGGGGTTCGCCAAGCAGAGGGATTGGTTCCGGAAAACCGCTACGAGACCATTTTGCCCGTGGACTCCCTGGAGGAGATGGTGGCGGTCGATGTGTACAAAATCGTGGCCGAAACCTTTGCCCTGGGAGCAGAGGAGTTCCTGGAAAAAGCACGCAATGTCGTGGGCGAACTCGTAGCTGTGACCCGGTCTGTAGCTGGTCGTTCATACATTGAATTTGGCCCCTTGGGACTCTCCAAGGCCGAGACTCTAGCCTTCTATGCAGACAGTCTGGGGTTCAATGCATCTGACGTTATTGCCTTTGGTGATATGCCCAACGACATTGAAATGCTCAAGTGGTCAGGTATTGGAGTAGCTATGGGCAACTCCCATGCCGATGTTCTGGCCGTAGCCGATCTGGTGGCGCCAAGTGCAGTAGATGACGGTATCGCAGTTGTGGTCGAGCAAATCTTAGCGAGGTTGTAGATCCCAGGAGGAGAAAACACGGATGAACGGGAAGCGAGTTATTGAAATTACTGCACAGGATGTCTATAGCGTTAGGGCTGCTATCCAGGGAGGTGCGGACCGCGTTGAGCTCTGTACAGCACTGGGAGTGGCGGGACTGACACCCTCCATCGGAGTAATCGAAGGTGCCGTAGAAGCCGCGGCTGAAAGCGGAAGACAGGGATTCGTCGATGTTTTGATCAGGCCCCGCGAAGGTGACTTTGTCTATGATCGCGACGAGGTGCAGACGGCAGTCCGCGATATTCGTCGTTCGGTGGCTGCGGGAGTGGATGGTGTCGTAATTGGAGCGCTTCGCCCGGACGGAACAATCGACAAAGAGGCCATGACCCGAATGATGGATGCTGCTGGGAGCACGCCTGTGGTTTTTCATCGTGCCTTTGACGTTGTCACAGACCAGTTCGCCAGCCTGGAGGAGCTGATTGAATTGGGAATTGTCAGGGTTCTCACTTCGGGAGCCGCTCCAGTAACGGGCGATGGCATTTCGAGGATTCAAGAACTGGTCGAACGTGCCCGGGGGCGCATTGAGATCATGGCAGGCGGTGGCGTACGAATTGATGACATACCCAACCTTTTTGCTGTCGGGGTCGATGCAGTTCATTTGTCAGCAAGGCGTACAGTAATAGGCGGCCCTAACCGTCCAGGAGAACGAGCCGGTTTTCTGCAGGTCGATGTAGATTTGGTTCGTGCCGCGGTTACAACCGCACACTCGTAAACACACAGAAGAGAGGATTTGATCATCGTGATTGGGACTATGCAACTTGAACTAGCCAAGGCAAAAAGAAACCACTATGCCATTCCAGCCGTGAATGCCATCAATCCTCTCATGATCAAAAAGTACGTTGCCCTGGCGGACCTGGTCCAGGCTCCCATCATCATCTCTTTAGCAGAAGTCCATCTTGAACACATGGGACTTGAAGAAGCGGTGCATGCGTGGCAATACTATGCGACCCAGACGAATGTTCCTGTGATTTTGCATTTGGATCACGGTCAGGACATGGAGATCGTCAAGAAGGCCATTGATCTGGGATTCCCCTCCATCATGATCGATGGTTCCAGCTTTGACTTTGAGACCAATGTGGCCATGACCAGAGAAGTCGTGGAGTATGCCAAGGGGAAGAACGTGGCTGTGGAAGGTGAGATCGGTCATGTGGGTGCAGGAAGCAACTATGAAAAAGACCAAAAAACGGAATCCATCTACACCAGTGTGCATGAAGCGGTGGAGTTTGCAGGGCTGACTGGAGTTGATAGCCTAGCCATCTCCATTGGTACGGCCCATGGCCATTACGAAGGTGTACCGCATTTGAATTTCGAGAGGTTACGAGAGATCCGAGATGCTGTGGATGCACCCCTGGTACTCCACGGAGGTTCTTCGACGGGCGATGATAACCTGCGAAGGGCCATCCAACTTGGCATTAGTAAGATCAACATCTTCACCGACATCGTGACCAGTATCAACTCCCAGTTGGCTGGAAGTCATGACTATCTTGACGTGTTACAGAAGATGGACGCGGGCATCGAAACTTGTCTCACTCATTACTTTGATCGCTTTGGTACAGCGAAATGGGGAGATGTGCGATGATTACAGCGCCGTTTCTGGTGATCAATCCCAAGAACTATTTCACACAGAGCGAGCTTTATGAAATGGCTGCCATGGCCGATTCTCTTGCCAAAGAGTATGGCGTGACTCTGATCCTTACAGGTCCGTTTACACTGCTACAGAGTCTTAAGAAACAGACAAGGAACCTGTTGATTGCCTCCCAACATGTGGATTACGCACCCAAGGGAAAAGGTATGGGGAAGGTGTCGCCGCGGACTCTACAAGAAATCGGGGCTGATGTGGCGGTTTTAAATCATGCGGAAAACAAGCATTACTTTTCCGAGATCGTAGCCATCGTCAGGGAATGTAACGAGCTGGGGCTGAGCACCATTGTCTGCTGCGATTCGGTCGTTGAGGCCCAAGCCTTGGCTTTATTAGACCCCACCGTGATTCTCTGTGAACCTACGGAACTTATCGGTACAGGACAAACCAGCGACTTATCGTATGTCAAAGAGACCAATCGGATCATCAAAGGGATCAATCCCAAGATCCTGGTGGAACAGGCGGCGGGAGTCAAGAACTACGACGATGTTTACCGCATTATGCAAGCAGGATCTGATGGTACGGGTGCCACCTCGGCTTTCGTACAAGCGGATGATCGCGAGGCACTCCTGCGTGAAATGATCGAAGCACTATTGGCAGGAGTGAGGGACAGGGAGGTGTAGCAGGTGATTGTCATGACAAAGACTCTGGAACTAGAATGTCCAGGACACCAGGTGACGTATCACAATATTACAGAACAGGTGCGCAAGATCGTTGCCGAGTCTGGCGTCACAGAAGGATTGTGTGCAGTCGTTTCGCCTCACACAACGTGTTCTGTAATCTTCGAGGAGCTCTCGCATGATACCACGTATCGCGGGTACGAGTACCTCCAGCAAGACCTCAATGAGTTGATGGATGATCTGATACCCAAGTGCGAGGTGGAAGGACAATACCATCACCCGGGTCCCGAGCATATTCGAGTTGGCTTGGAGGAATTCAAGGGAAGAATCAGCCCTGAAGCATATACGATGCTCAATACCGACGCCCATTTGCGTAGCACGCTGCTCGGTACAAGCGAGACCTTCATTATTGAGAACTCGGAGCTGCAAATCGGTCAAGTTGGGTATATCTACTTCATTGATTGGGATCAGAACAGGGCAAGAACAAGGAGCTGCAAGGTTCAAGTACTCGGCAGGTAAGGGGTTTTACGATGAAAATCAAGGGACGCCAATACCAATTGACAAAAATGCTGTGCTGTACAGATGAGTATAAGCCCATGTCCTACTATGCGCAAAACTTGAATGTCTCCACAAGGACTATTGCTAACGACCTTGATGAGCTCAATGCGATCTTCTTAAGATACAACCTGGTTTTAGATCGCAGACCCAGCTATGGGGTGGTTTTGAAAGGAAAAGGGACGGATGCCGAACGGTTGATGATGGACTTTGATCAGATCTTTGATGCTGATTCGGTTTGCGAAACGTTCGCAAGGCAGGCGGAGATACTCAAAATCATTGTCTTGAGTGAAGAGACCGTAACGTATGAGAAATTGGCCTTTTCTTTTTGTACCAGTACGTCGATTGTCTCCAAAGATATGACCAAACTGCGGGAGTATGAAAATGACCATTGCCAAATCATCTCGGATGTTAACGGCACCCGTGTACAAGGGACAGAGTATGGGAAACAAAAACTCCTCCGGGACTTCTTTAACAGCTACTTGAACAACTGCTATCCCAAGTGCTCCCTGGAAGATCTCGGAACAACCCTGGGGGAATATTATCCCGAAGCAGTGATCGCCGTAGTCAAGGACACCTTAGACTCGTTTCAAGCTATTTTCAAAGGGACACTGGGCGATTATTACCTTAACTCCCTCTTTATCTTCCTGATCACGATGGCTACTCGCAAGCAAAGCGGGAAGGACCTGGTCGTAGACTATGAACTCTCGGGAAGGGAGAGCGTTGAACTCCTCAGCAATTACTATATTGCGGTCGAGATCAACGAGAGGTTCAGTGAACGGTTGGGAATTCAGTTTACCAAGGGTGAAATCGACTATATAAGTTACCAGCTCTTTATGCACAAGGTAGAACTGAATATCAACAACAAATATCTGGAAGACATGTTTCGCGGCCATATTTCGGACTTTATAGCCCGCATTGGGAGTTCCGTTGGTTTGGATCTATCAAAGGACCAGAGTCTTTATGATGCTTTGATGTGCCATATGATTCCCATGATCTATAGAGTCAAGTTCAATATTGATATTGAGAATCCCATTTTGAATGTTGTCAAGGGCAATTATCCCGTCCTGTTTAATTTGACTTGGTTTCATTTAAATGATCTGGCCAAAAAGTTTGACATTACCTTCTCGGAGAACGAGGTATCGTTCATAACCATCCACTTACAGGTGGCAATTGAGAGGGCGTCATCGAAAGGCTACGTGGTCATTGTCTGTGAGACAGGGTTATTGACTTCTGAGCTTTTGGTGAGTAGAATTCGAAAGAACTTGCCCGCCTCGGTGGAGCTGAATGTGATTCCTCTGAGTAAACTCACACAAGAGGATGTGGAAGCCGCGGATTTCATCATTTCGGCCATTCGCCTTGAGAACATCGGCAAGCCTTACATTCAAGTCAGTCCCGTTGTGACAGATGAAGAGCTCAAAGAAGTGTACGATCACTACTTAAAGTACTCCGAAAGTGAGTTTGTGCGCTTTAATCATAGCAGGCGCAAATCTATGGCGTTTGTTTCTGGGTTGATTGATGCAGAGCACATCTTTATTGAAAGAGGTCTGAAAACCAAGGAAGAGTGTATTGCGTTCTTGGTTGAACAGCTCAGCGTGGCAAATTGCGTGGAACAAAGTTTTAAACAGGACATCTTCAGCCGGGAAGCACTGGGGAGTACGTATCTTTCTGCCGGAGTGAGCTTTCCCCATGCCATGTCGGACAATGTCAAACGAAGCGCTTTGCCCATATTGGTTCTGCCAGATGGTGTGTTCTGGAATGGTCAACTGGTTTATTTAGTCATGATGTTGGCGATCAAAGAAGAAGAGGCCGATGCGATCATTGAGGACTTGCCGATTCTTTATAAAAGGGTGTTGAATGATCAATTTGTTGCTCAGGTTACAAATTTGACCGACGCAGAAGATGTGCAGAGTATGTTATTACGTTAGGAACTGTGGGGTGTGTTTTGTGCAGAATGGTAATGCAAGAGGGATCGTTTTTGATGAAGATCTAGTCATGTTAGACTTAAATGCCACAAGTCGAGACGATGTTTTGGAGAAGATGGGGCAAAGGCTTTTTGATCGTGGTTATGTAAATGGGGACTTTGTCCATGCAATTATACAAAGGGAACAGGATTTTCCCACAGGCATAGAGACCCAAAGAATGGGTGTTGCCATTCCTCATACCGATACCATCTATGTTAAGCAAGCCAGCATACTGGTGGGGGTACTGGCACAGCCGGTGATCTTTAAGCAAATGGTCTCCGACGATGATATTGCCGTTAATATTGTCTTTATGTTAGCTATTAAGGAACCCGAAGAGCAGTTGGCTATGCTGCAGAGGCTTGTGGATATTATTCAGGATGATTCAGCATTAAATGGTATTCTAAACGCTACGAGCGAACTGGAGATTGCATCGATTGTGCGAGCAAAACTGGGGGACGAAATTCGCATTTGTTCATAAACGGAGGATGAGACATGAGACATTCCAAAGTGATGATTAAGAGTGCAGTGGGTTTACATGCCAGGCCGGCCGCGAACTTGGTGCGGGAAGCAACTCGCCACGAATGTTCCATTGAACTGGAGTATGAGGGGAAGAAGGCCAGTGCCAAGAGCATTATGCAGGTCTTGGCTTTAGGGGCTAAGAGTGGGACGGAGATCACGGTCTACACCGACGGTCCCGGCGAAGTGGAAGCATTGCGCACGATTGTGGAGATGATCGCCACAATGGACATGTGAGGGAAAGAGTATGATTGCTCGAAAAGGAATCGGTGTTTCCAAGGGAATTGCCATAGGCAAGGTCTTGGTTAAGGCCAAGACCGAGAGGGTAGTAGAAAGACGCGAGGTGCAGTCCCCAGAAGCCGAAGTTGAAAGATTGAGGAAAGCGCGACTTGCGGCTATAGAGCAGCTCAGAGAGCTATATGAGCATGCACTGCAGATGATCGGTGCGGCCGAGGCTGGGATCTTTGAGGTGCACCAGATGATGCTGGAAGACGAGGATTTTCTGGCTCGCATCCAGGAGATAATCCAAGGTGAGTGTGTTAACGCAGAGTATGCCGTGGAACGAACCAAGGAAGAGTTTGCGGCGATCTTTACGAGTATGGATGACGCTTATATGCAGGAAAGGGCCGCCGATATTGTCGATATCTCGAATCGGTTGCTTGATAATCTACAAGACGTTCAGCAAGACGCGACGATGAACTTTCAGGAACCCAGAATTCTTGTGGCGGATGATTTATTGCCTTCGGATACGGTGCAAATGGATCGCTCGAAAATTCTCGGCATCGTTACACAACAGGGAGGGCCAACTTCACATTCTTCGATTTTAGCACGAACCATGGGTATTCCCGCTGTGGTGGGTGTGGCAGACCTACTCTCTATCCTACAGAACGGTGATGCGATCGTGGTTGATGGCGAACTTGGCGAGGTTGTGATCAACCCTGACCCTCCAACCAGAGAAGAGTGGGAAGAACGCAGGAGAATCCATGAAAGCAGGATGAAAAGTCTGCAAAGGGTGAAGGGTACCGAGAGTATTACAAAAGATGGCGTGAGGGTGAAAGTAGCTGGCAATATTGGCACACCCGAGGACGTGGCCTCCGTGCTTGAAAACGATGGGGAAGGAATCGGCTTGTTTCGGAGCGAGTTCTTATATATGAACAGCCATTCCCTTCCCAGTGAAGATGTGCAGTATGAAGCATACAAGCAAGTATTAGAGCGTATGAAGGATCATCTTGTGGTCATTCGTACCTTGGATGTTGGTGGTGATAAGAAGATTCCTTACCTACCCATACCGAAAGAGGAGAATCCGTTTTTGGGTTACCGGGCGATCAGGGTTTGCCTGGAGGAGTCTAGGATCTTTAAGACGCAGTTAAGAGCTCTGCTTAGGGCTAGCATCTATGGGAAGCTTGGATGAATGTTTCCCATGAGTCCTACCGTGGAAGAGATTCGTCAGGCTAAGCTGATTCTGGAGGAAGTAAAGACGGAGTTCTCAGATGAGCAGATCCCCTTTAGAGAAGACATACAGGTTGGAATGATGATTGAGACTCCGGCCGCTGCTTTGATTTCGGATCAATTGGCCAAAGAGGTGGATTTCTTTAGCATAGGCACAAATGATCTTACCCAATATACGATGGCTGTCGATCGGATGAACGCTAAAGTGGCCCATTTGTATGATGCCCACCACTTGGCCGTACTGCGCTTAATTCAACGAACTGTAGAAAACGGACATAAGGAGAACATCTGGGTGGGCATTTGCGGTGAGGCGGCTGCTGATCTTTCCTTAACGGAAACCTTTGTAGCGATGGGTATTGATGAGTTGAGTGTGAATGCTGCTTCGATTCTAGAAGTTAAAGCCAAGATTCAAAAGATTGATGCTCGAGAGGCTAGAGAGCAACTGAGTAGGATCTAAGCAATAAGTCATAAAGATCGGAGCACGCTATGGCATTGCTCCGATTTGTCATTTATGTGGTGGTTTAGAAGCCAAACGGCTACATAATAATTTCATTTTCCACCCATGATTTGGAAAGTTCCTTTTCTGGAAGGATTCTACCCGATTTTATGGAAAGTAGAATGGAAATGTCGCGTGTCAGGGAGATGCTACTTAGATGGATCTCAAAAAGAGGATTTATCTTTCGTCACCCCATATGAGTGACGAGGGTTATGAGCAGGAGTACATACAAGAAGCGTTTTCAGATGACTTTCTGTCAAGTGATGCGTTGAATATCGAAATTGAGAGTGTTCATATCAGGACCAAGAGACCCCAAAATTGCTTGGAGGGACTTGGCTACGGCTTTTAGGTTGGGGTGTAGGGAGATGTACGTACGAGCAAAAAGATTGATAGATATTGTTTTTTCTACGATAGGGATTATCTTGTTGTCGCCAGTCTTCTTAATTATCGTAATGGCTATCAAACTAGACTCTAGAGGCCCCGTGCTGTTTAGACAGAAACGTGTGGGGATTCATAAGAGCTATTTTTATATACTCAAATTTCGTACGATGAAGATTGACACCCCAACAGATACTCCAACACATCTACTCGAGAATCCCGAACAATACATTACTAGGGTTGGCAAGTTTCTTAGAAGAACTAGTCTAGATGAGTTACCGCAGATCATCAATATTCTTAGGGGTGAGATGAGTATCATCGGTCCAAGACCAGCCTTGTGGAATCAATATGATCTTCTAGAGGAGAGGGACAAGTATGGTGCCAATGATGTACTTCCAGGCTTGACTGGGTGGGCCCAGGTTAATGGTCGAGACGAACTCCCAATAGATGAAAAGGCGAGGCTGGATGGGGAGTATGTCTGCAACCTTAGTCTTGCCATGGATATCAGGTGTTTTTTTGCCACGATAGTGTCAGTCTTGGCCTCAAAAGGGGTTGTTGAGGGTGGGACCAACGTAACGGCGAAGAGTGACCCTCTCATCAACGAGGAGATAGTTACCAGATGAAGCGCATTGTGATTACCGGTGCCAACAGCTATATAGGGACTAGTGTAGAAAACTGGCTCGCAAAGTGGCCTGATAAATACTCGATAGATACTGTAGACATGCGAGATGAGTCTTGGAAACAGACGGACTTCTCCCGCTATGATGTTGTGTTTCACGTTGCAGGGATAGCCCATGTGTCTTCGGATCCGCGAAAGAAAGACCTTTATTATCGAGTGAATCGCGACCTGACGATTGAGGTTGCTCAAAAAGCTAAGGCCAATGGTGTCCTACAGTTCATTTTTATGAGTAGTATTATTGTGTATGGTGATAGCCGAATCAACACGAGGGTCATAACCCGAGACACTATCCCAACACCGAGCAACCTTTACGGCGACAGCAAATTGCAGGCAGAGGAAGGCATCAAACCCTTATCGGATGGCGATTTTAAGGTAGTAATTCTCAGACCACCGATGATTTATGGGAAAGGTTCAAAGGGTAATTATTCAAGACTCTCCAAAGCTGCACAGAAGTTGCCGCTGTTCCCCGATGTTGATAACGAGCGAAGTATGCTACACATAGACAACCTTTGTGAGTTTGTGAGGCTTATGATCGATAATGAGGAGTATGGTGTTTTCTTCCCGCAAAACACAGAGTTTGTCAGAACCAGCGAAATGGTGAGGCTTATTGCTGAAGCACATGGAAGAAAGATTTGGTTGACTAGGTTGTTTAACCCCGTACTTAGGCTGTTGAGTGGTCGAATCGGATTAGTCAATAAGGTGTTTGGCAACTTGTCATATGATAAAGAACTGAGTCATTATGCTGAATCCTATCAGATTCGTAAGTTGAGAGACTCCATTGAACACACCGAGAAGGGGCGTGTACAATGAAGAAACGAATTCTCTTCCTCGTAAATCATCACGTGGTGATCTTCAACTTTAGACGCGAACTGGTAGAAAGTTTGTTGGCATACGGTTATGAAGTCTATATATCATCCCCATATGGGAAACGTATTGACGATCTTACACGACTAGGCTGCAAGTACATTGAGACGAAGATCGACAGACGAGGAACAAGCATTTTTAGCGACGTTAGATTAGTCATCCAGTACATGAAGTTGTTAAGAACTGTGAGACCAGACGTTATGCTAACGTATACCGTAAAACCGAACATTTACGGGAATTTGGCGGGTAATGTCTTGGGTATCCCCAGTTTGGCAAACATAACTGGTCTTGGTACAGCGATGGATGATCCTGGACTGACTCGATGGCTCTTGATTCAATTGTACAAAATTGCTTTTAGGGATGTTCGATGCGTCTTTTTCCAAAATGAGGCAAATAGACAGTTCTTCTTGGATCACAAGATAAGAATGCGAAAACACAGGATGATTCCAGGTTCAGGCGTAAATCTGGAACAGCATGCTTTTGAAGAGTATCCCGAAGAAAAAGAGGATATGAGATTTCTATTCGTGGGGCGAGTAATGAAAGAAAAGGGAATAGAAGAGCTGGTTGCCGCAGCGAAGATCGTTAAGAGCGTTTACCCGAACGTTCAATTCGATGCGGTTGGCTTTTGCGAAGACGATTATCTGGAGAGAGCTAGAGCTCTTGAGTCGCTACAGCTTGTCAATTTCCACGGACAGCAAGACGATGTTCACGAGTACATCAAAAGAAGTCACGCGGTCGTCCTTCCATCTCATCATGAAGGCATGGCTAACGTCCTTCTCGAAGCCGCTGCAACAGGTCGACCTGTAGTGGCTTCAAACATTCCGGGATGCAGGGAGACATTTGATGAAGGTGTGAGTGGCCTTGGTTTTCGTATGCGCGATGCACAGGACTTGGCGGCAACTCTGTTGAAGTTTATAGACCTTTCCTATGATGATAAGAAAGAGATGGGTAGGATGGGACGCCAGAAAGTGGAGAAGGAGTATGATAGGGAGGTAGTGGTTGCGGCTTATCTAGAGGAAGTTGAGACCATTCTTAATGCTATACCTTAGATAGTATCCTGTGATATTACAGTTTAGATGGGATGTGACAGCTTGAACTTGTATGATACAATTGTTGCTGGAAACGAAAAGATTTCGGTGGTAGGGCTGGGGTACGTTGGCTTGCCCCTTGCCATAGCATTTGCCAAAGTAGCAAATGTAGTTGGCTATGACATCTCTAAGGAGAAAGTCAAGCAGTACCACCAGGGTGTTGATGCCACCAAAGAGGTGGGGGATAAGGCAGTCCAAGAGACAAGAGCCTTTTTGACTTGGGATGACAAACACTTGAAAGAATGCAAATTTCATGTGGTGGCAGTACCCACCCCGATTAGGTCTGACAAAACGCCAGATTTAAACCCAGTAATCTCGGCTAGTAGAACGGTAGGCAGGAACCTTGTTAAAGGTTCGTTTGTGGTGTATGAGTCCACGGTCTATCCTGGAGTTACGGAAGATGTCTGCTTACCTATTCTAGAACAGGAATCAGGACTTAAGGGTGGAGTGGACTTCAAGATTGGTTACTCGCCAGAAAGAATAAATCCTGGGGATAAGGTTAATAGACTAGAGACCATTGTTAAGGTTGTTGCCGGAATGGATGAAGAATCCTTGGACACCATTGCCCGGGTGTATGAGTTGATTGTCCATGCCGGAGTATACCGTGCAGAGAGTATTCGGGTGGCGGAGGCTGCCAAGGTAATTGAGAACGCCCAAAGGGACATCAACATCGCTTTCATGAATGAGCTGTCGATCATCTTCAATAAACTTGGCATTGATACTAAGTCTGTCTTGGACGCAGCAAAGACTAAATGGAACTTTCTCAACTTCACTCCTGGTCTGGTCGGTGGCCATTGCATAGGCGTCGATCCTTATTATCTAACATACAAAGCGGAGGAAATTGGATATCACTCTCAAATCATACTGTCTGGAAGAAAGATCAACGATGATATGGGTAAATATGTGGCGGAAAACGTGGTTAAGTGCATGATTAAAGCGGACAAGCCTGTCAAGGGTGCTACCGTAGTGGTCTACGGGGTTACTTTCAAAGAGAACTGCCCCGATGTACGCAACACCAAAGTTGTCGATGTAATCGACGAACTTAGAGAATACGGGATCAACGTCAAGGTGGTAGACCCCGTTGCTGATGCCAAGGACTTGTTTTGCGCCTATGGCCTTAGGCTTTATCAAGAAAATGAGATTGAGGACGTGGACGCAGTGATTTTCGCTGTACCACATGAAGAGTTTAAACATACCAGGCTGGATCATATAAAGAGATTGTATAGTGGCATTCGCACGAGGTTCGGTAGCGAAGTGGCATCTACTCTAGAGGAGGATGACGTTAGTACAAAGCAGGTATTGATCGATATCAAGGGAATCTTCAATCGCAAAGAAGCAGAAGATATGGATTTCCTTTACTGGAGGCTGTGAGATGGGGTATCAAGAACTAGAGTTCCCGAGAGAGTCATTGTTTCTAGTGACAGGGGCCGCTGGTTTTATAGGCTCAAACCTTGTTGAGGCAATACTTCATATGGGTTATCGTGTCAGGGGCCTAGATGATTTTTCGACGGGAAAGCAAGAAAATGTTGACTTGTTTACTCATAATCCCAACTATACTTTTGTGCGAGGGGACATACGTGATGTAGATACTTGTATGACTGCTTGCCATGATGTTGACTATGTACTGCACCAAGCCGCTTGGGGAAGTGTGCCAAGAAGTATAGAGGTGCCTTTGCTCTATGAAGAGATCAACATCAAAGGTACCTTGAACATGTTAGAGGCTTCCAGAAAACAGGGCGTTAAGAAATTTGTTTATGCATCTAGTTCGTCTGTTTATGGAGATG
>CAZAJB010000058.1:0-565 GCA_964485345.1 uncultured Clostridiaceae bacterium | reverse complement strand
AAAACAAGAAGGGAGAGAGGGAAAAGTACTTTCGCCCTATGCCCTAACGAAAAAGGTCAATGAGGACTACGCCAACCTATATACTAGGTTATATGGTCTAGATACTTATGGCTTGAGGTACTTCAACGTTTTTGGAAAGAGGCAAGATCCTAACGGCGCATATGCCGCGGTGATCCCCAAGTTTATCAAGACGTTACTTATGGGTGAAAGGCCGATAATCCATGGCGACGGTCAGCAAAGCAGAGACTTCACTTATGTAGAGAATGTGATTGAAGCCAACTTAAGGGCATGCCAAGCGAGTAAAGAAGTAGCCGGCAATACTTTCAATATTGCTTATGGCGGAAGGGAAACAGTGATTAACATTTACTGGAGCTTATGTTCTGCGCTAGGTGTTGGAAGAATAGAGCCCATCTATGGACAAGAGCGTAAAGGTGACATAATGCACAGTAATGCGGACATAGATCTCGCGAGGAAGCTACTGAACTATGCTCCTGAATGGAGTTTTGAGAGAGGGATAGAGGCGACAATAGAGTGGTACAGAAACCATCTATAGATATCTCGGGCT
>CAZAJB010000057.1:0-13840 GCA_964485345.1 uncultured Clostridiaceae bacterium | reverse complement strand
AAGGAGCTACGGGGATCTAAAAAAATGCGGATTCCCGACTTTTCTAGATCGAATCAAGTGACTACATCGGCCAAGTATGCAAAGCGCTTAAGGGGCCATACTAAACCAATACGTACAACGAAAGAAAGGGAAAACTAGATGGCCAAATCGGCGTTTCTTTCCTTAACCGCAATTGCCTCCATTCCCTTGATTATTACCCTGGGAAATTCCATGCTAATCCCGGTTCTGCCTGTGATTGAGAAACAGCTTAGCATTTCGCCGTTTCAATCGAGCTTGATTATCTCGGTGTACTCCATTGTCGCCGCCCTCTTCATTCCCGTGGCCGGCCTAGTATCGGATCGAGTCGGAAGAAAGAAGGTGATCATACCCAGCCTAGCTATATCGGGAGCAGGTGGCCTCCTATGTGGTCTGGCAGCAGTCTTTTCAGCTAATTCATTCTACTTGATCCTCTTCGGCAGATTCATCCAGGGTTTAGGAGCAGCAGGCGCTTTCCCACTCGTGCTGCCTTTAGTGGCCGATGTCTTCACTTCAGAAGAAGAGATCAGTCACGGCTTAGGAGTCACTGAGACCGCAAACACGGTCGGTAAAGCGCTGAGCCCGATCCTAGGGACACTACTCGCCTCACTAATCTGGTATCTTCCCTTTTTCACAATTCCCATTCTGGCCTCGGCTTCTCTCTTAATGATTGCTCTTTGGACTGACTCTTCAAAAGCGAAGACCACATCCATGACTCTAACAAACTTTGCCAAGAACCTAAGCGATGTGATGAAGACGGAGGGAAAATGGCTGACGGCAGTGTTCTCCTCAGGAATCATCATCATGATCGTCCTTTTTGGCCTCCTTGTCTATCTCTCCAATGTGCTCGAAAACCCCCACGGGATCTTCGGCGTAAAAAAGGGATTGCTCTTGGCGATCCCTGTAAGCACTATCTCTTTAGCATCTTACCTGTCTGGTAGGCTCATTGGTAAGAACAAGACGACGATGCGCCGCACAACTCTAGTCGGACTTTCCCTTGTAGCTGGGGCAAGCTTGACCATGGTATTCTTCCGGAGCCTCTGGTTCCTGCTTACTCTCAATGCCATCGCAGGTTTTGGCATCGGTATCAGTCTGCCAAGCTTGGACGCTATCCTAACAGAATCGGTAGAAAAGGAACAGCGAGGCACGATTACGTCCCTTTACAGTGGTATGCGTTATGCTGGCGTGGCTATCGGCCCGCCCCTGTTTTCACTCCTCCAGCAGCTCTCTGTCGAGGCTATCTTTATCGCGGCCTGCGCCTTAAGCCTTGTTGCCGTTCTCCTGGTCTTTCTCCTCATCCGACCCCCACAGACGACGCTCTCCTAGTTTCCCCCCAAACAGAGTGAGACTCGCAAGAAATCACCGTCTTATAGTGGTCGCACCCGCCCGCCAGGAACCTGCCCTCTTATAGCCACGCCAATGAAAACCAAAGAAGTCACAGATCCATGTAACGTTTTTGCTCTTGCGCGGTATAAGAAGGTAGAAACAATCCAAACCGCCTAGAGGAGGAGTAAAGATGGAACTAAAGAAAACCTGGGAGCAATTCGAAGAGCGCGTCGCAGCAGATGAGGTACTGCGTCAAGAGTACGAGGGAGATCCCGAGGGCATATTCCTACGTGAAACCGGCACATCCCTGGCAGAGTTTCAGCAACAAGCAAAGCAACTTGGCGATGACGACTTGGTAGCTGTCTCCGGTGGCATGAGCCTACTTCGACGCACAAGGTGCAAGTACTGTGGCCTCGAAACATCCTCACGTAAGCTCAGGGAACATGAGCCTGTCTGCTCCAAAAACCCTGTTAACAAGTAGCCAAGAGCCACTCATCGACATTTTCTGCCTAAGCTGCAATAAAACGTCTCCACACTGGGACAAGCCCTGAGGCTGATGACGAGGCCGCCGGATCCAGCCTGTTCAAACGACTAAGAGAGCACACCCCAAATCCCGGGGTGTGCTCTAGTATTGTAGCTGTTGCATTGTCCTGGGCGTGGTTCTCATGTAGAATGGGCAGAAAGGAGGCAGACGTGATGATAAAGAATATCGTATTTGACTTAGGCCGAGTATTGATTAACTTCCAACCAGAAGCCTATCTGCGCGGGTTATTCCCCCACAATCCCCAGATCGAATCTCTGCAAAAAGCAGTCTTCGGAAGTATTGAATGGGCCATGCTCGATCGAGGTGTCATTGATCAAGCGGAGGCAGAGCTTCGTCTAACGAATCAACATCCCCATCTGAAGGAGGAAATCGCAGCAACCCTGGCCGGCTGGTTTGTGATGCTAACTCCCATCGAAGCCAATGTTAGGCTCCTATCCCAGATCAAGGAGCAAGGCTATGGATTATATGTCATCTCCAACTTCCACCAGGCCGCCTTTGCCCACATCGAAGCACAATATAAGTGGTTCCGACTTTTTGATGGACTGATTCTATCCTTTCAGCATCAAACGATGAAGCCAGAGCCACAGATTTACCAGGACTTGCTCCTAGGCTTTCAACTACGCGGAGAAGAGTGTTTTTTCATCGATGATGTAGCTGCCAATGTTGAGGGGGCCCGCCGTATGGGGATAGAAGCAATCCTTTATCAATCTTCTGATCAGCTAAGAAGCGCCCTAGCTCATTTGCTCTAGGCGAAGACTTTATCCACCGGTAGCTGGAGGCCTGCCAGGGCAAATGACTTGACGGTTGAGCGTTGTCCATACACCCTGTAATCGTGGACTTCATGATCTTGAAAGGTGTACACATACACCTCAGCGGTGAAGGGATTGACGATCCAGTACTCGCTAACCCCCCCTGCCCGATACAACTCGAGTTTCTTCACCATGTCGAAGTTCCGAGTACTCTCTGACAGTACCTCAACGACAACTGCTGGTACGCCGCTATAGCGCCCTTTTTCATTGACGTTGTCCAAGTCGCAAAGAATGACCACATCCGGTTGTACCACATTGGTCTTGTCAAAGGCCTCCAGGAACACATCGAAGGGTGCTACTACCGCTTTGCACTGCGTCCCTTGCGCCCAGTCTCTAAACAATGACCCTAAGGCTAACACGATGTCCTGGTGCTGAATAGAAGGTGAACTCTGCAGATTGACCTGGCCATCTACAAGTTCGTAGCGTCCATCACTTCGCCCTGTGAAATCCAAGAATTCTTCCAGCGTCATCTGAGGTTGGCGGGCTTTATACGCTGGCTGTCCTTCGGCTACCAGGAATGATTCGTAGCCCCTTAAGACCCCAACTCGCTTGCTATTACGAGTAATGAATACATCCTCGAACTGGGCATATTTCAAGTAGGCCCCAAAGTTGTTTTGCACATCGGTCG
This sequence comes from uncultured Clostridiaceae bacterium, assembly GCA_964485345.1. Taxonomy (GTDB): domain Bacteria; phylum Bacillota; class Limnochordia; order Darwinibacteriales; family Darwinibacteriaceae; genus UBA5420. The sequence continues at coordinate 10,518 of CAZAJB010000057.1, read as the reverse complement.
ATCGCACTTCCATTCTAAACACCCCTTTAGCTGACTACTCCCACGTTAGCTATTTCTGTGCCCATTGTATATTGTCGGATGTTATCTGTCAATTGAGGCGGGGGAAGGGCCAAATTCCACTGCGAAATCCCCCTAAACACTTTGCGCCTTGAGCTCCGCAATTCGTTTTGGGTCAACAAAGTGCGTAGCGTACCACTTTTCGATGTCTGGTGAACCACTCTTGCTAAATCGGAGGGACTTTGCCGGTCTGCCCTTGTTGCTTGTGCCCCATTGCTTATAGAAGCAAAAGGAAGGCTTAAGTCCGTTTTGCTGGGCATACACCCGCATTTGGCGCATGATCAGAGAGAGCTTGCGGAGATTGACCGTGCATACCCTCTCTAGGTAATCGACGCGCCCGTGTCGCCAATCCTCATATTTTTGCTTAGGAAGGACTCCAATATCCATAAGAACGTCTACGGGCGCAGCAAACCCCCGCTGCTTGATTTGGTGATATATTGCAGATTGCACCTTGCCGATTAGTTGCTTATCGTCCACGATCCGTTACTCCTCCTACATGTATTCTGCCATCGCTAGGTCCTGCTCTCCGCGACATCGACGTTTCCAGAATGACCTGTATGCCATGGGCTGTGTTGCCCAAGCTAGAATCACCCGGTATCTACTCAATATCCTTTTTCTACATTTTTTTCCAAAACTGTACTGATATCCTGTAATGCAGTCCATCTCCTCACGTATAAAAAGCTGAAGACATCGAGGGGAGGTTAGACAAATGAATATGCAAGAACTAATGGGTAGTCTAGGTCAGAACCGCGAGGAAGTGCTCAAGGATGCTGTTCAATGCGCGACAACAGAAGAGCTAATGCAGCTCGGGAGGGATAACAACATCACACTCTCAGAGCAAGAAGCCGTCGAGATACTAGATGCCCTGCATCCAGCATCGGCGGAGCTCACCGAGAACGAACTCGACGCCGTGACAGGCGGTGCGATAGGCCCTGGTGGGGCAAAGTAGATTCCTGACTGTCCTAGTCCGAACAGCTTGTTCCGTTTCACCAACCCTGAATTCCCTCTCTACGAGGCATTTCAGGGTTTTTTCTGCCTGGCCTTCTGTAGGGTGCTTGCCCGTTAGTTGGTCATACTTCACGAATGATTACTCCTCCTTGTCATCTGCTATCGCCCGAATCTCTTTCACCCTGCCGACAACGCCACCTTCTAGCATGACCTTGATACCATGGGGATGCGTTGCCGATTTGGTAAGGATCTTTTGCACAACGCCTTCAGTAAGCCTTCCACTACCTTGATCCAATTTTTGCACGACGAAAACCGTAGCCCCGATTTTGACCTGCTCTCGCTTCGTTCCGCTCATATCGTCATCCTTCCAAAGTTATACCAAGCTTTCCCGGTACGAAATTCGTCAAATTGTGTGAGGTCCAGGCCCCTTCTGGATTTCTTGACACTTACTAAATGATTATATATACTTTATTTTAACAGAACCTTACAACATTAACCATTATCAACATATCCCAGTGCATGCCCTTTTCTGTTGAGCAAGTGTTTTTCAAACTTCTAAGAGGGGGAATATTAGTGAAGAAAACTGTCGGATTTTTGTTGCTGGTACTAATGTTGGCTGTCGCGTCGTCTGCATCTGCCGAAGTAATCAAAATTGGTGTCTTTGAACCCATGACAGGACCCAACGCCGCTGGTGGCGAGATGACTGTCGAAGGAATCGAGTTGGCCCTGGAAGTTAGGGGAGAAGTCTTAGGAAGAAAAGTAGAGATCGTTGTAGTAGACAATAAATCAGACAAAGTGGAAGCGGCTAACGCTGTTTCTAGGCTGATTGAAAGAGAAAACGTAGTTGCCATCATCGGCAGCTATGGCAGCTCACTTTCTATGGCCGCAGGGGATATCGTCAACAAGGCCCAAGTGCCCACAGTTGGCTGTTCACCAACAAACCCCCTAGTTACATTGAACAACCCTTACTACTTTAGAGTTTGCTTTATCGATCCGTTCCAAGGTACTGTCATGGCCAATTACGCCTTTAATGAACTCGGCGCCAAGACAGCAGCTGTAATTCAAGACGTAACACAAGACTATTCCGTCGGTCTAAGCAAGTACTTTGTCGATGCCTTCAGGAAACTGACGGGTAACCAAGCGAGCATCGTCGAGATGTCTTCGTATAACACAGGAGACCAGGACTTCACAGCCCAGTTGACCAACGTAAAGAACAAGAAGCCCGATATCGTCTTCGCACCAGGTAACTACGGCGAGTCTGCCCTCTTGATCAGGCAAGCAAGAGAGCTCGGTATCGATGTTCCGTTCCTGGGTGGAGATACCTGGGAAGCACCAGAGTTCCTCTCCATCGGCGGCGTAGCAGTTGAGGGCGCCGTATTTAGCACACACTTCACCGCTGAGGCACCCGTCACAGAGGAATCCGAAGTGTTCTTAGCCGCGTACAGAGAGAAGTTTGGCAACGAAGCAAATGCATTCGCCGCCCTAGGCTACGATGCCTACATGCTAATCCTCGATGTGATCGAAAAAGCAGGTTCGGCCGATTCCCAAGCTATACGTGATGGGCTAGCTGCAACAGAGGGATTTGTGGGAGCCACAGGCGTGATTACTCTTGACGCGAACGGAGACGCCGTTAAGTCCGCCGTTATCAACCAAGTCGACGACGGAAAATTCATCTATCTAACGACAGTCGAACCTTTTTAGTCAATCTGAACATTAGGAGGACCTGACGTGGGTGACGTATCGATTTTCCTTCAACACTTGACCAACGGCATTTCCCTGGGCAGTTTGTATGCGTTGATTGCCATCGGGTACACCATGGTGTACGGAATCTTGCGGCTAATCAACTTTGCCCACGGTGACATTTTCATGCTCGGTGTATATCTCACGTATTATGGAGTAACGTACACATCCCTTCCCTGGTGGCTCGTATTCATCCTCGCTCCGCTCTTGACCGGTTTCATCGGCATACTCCTTGAGCGGGTAGCCTATAAACCTTTGCGGGGTTCTGCCAGGATCACAATTCTAATTTCCGCAATAGGCGCCTCCTTTCTTTTGCAGAACTTAGGGATCGTCATTTTTGGGGGAAGGCCTCGCGCCTTCCCCGTCCCTCAGATGCTCAACCGTGTTATTCGGCTCGGAGGCGTATCCATAAATATCGTTACCTTTATTATTCCCGCTGTAACCATTCTTCTTCTGCTTGGGCTTAACTACTTTACTACCAAGACCAAGACAGGCTTGGCCATGCGGGCGCTATCCAAAGACTATGAAACTGCAAGCTTAATGGGGATCGATATCAACAGAATCATTTCCATTACTTTTTTTATGGGTTCCTTCTTGGCCGCCATCGGCGGTATTCTCTGGGGATCTAGATACCCGCAGCTCATGCCGCTCATGGGCAGCATGCCAGGACTGAAGAGCTTCATTGCAGCCGTTGTGGGCGGCATTGGGAACATCTCGGGCGCCGTGATGGGCGGATTTATCCTGGGGCTGGGCGAGATCATGCTCGTGGCTTTCCTGCCTAGATTATCCGGGTACAGAGACGCTTTTGCGTTTGTCCTTTTGATCATCATTCTCTTAGTTAAGCCTTCCGGCTTAATGGGCGACAAAGTAACCGAAAAGGTGTAGTACTTCGACGGGAAAAAACTGCAGGAAGGTGTTAACCATGAGGGAGAAAAGCAAGACGCAGATTACCCTAATCATCCTGGTTCTAACAGTCCTAGGATTATTCCTGGCAAACAGGTATTTAGATGCTTACAAAGTCAGAATCATCAATCTCTCCGGCATTTATGTAACCTTGGGTCTGAGCATGAACTTAATTAACGGAATGACCGGAATGTTTTCTCTTGGTCACGCTGGGTTTATGGCCATTGGGGCCTACACCGTAGGGATTCTTACCATGCCGGTTTCTATGAAAGAAATGAACTTCTTCATGCAACCCATCGTGCCTTTCCTGGCCAATGTGGAGTGGGGATTCCTCCCTGCCCTCCTCGCTGCTGGACTCATGGCAGCACTTTTTGGAGTGCTGATCGGTGCGCCTGTCCTCAGGCTGACCGATGACTACTTAGCAATAGCGACGCTAGGTTTTGCCGAGATCATTCGGGTTCTTTTCACGAACACCCAATCCCTGACAAATGGAGCCCTAGGGCTAAAGGGCATACCGAACTACACCAATACCTGGTGGAGCTGGGGGGTGGCTTTAGTCACCGTTTGGTTTATCTCCTTCCTCATGAAGGGTACCTACGGAAAAGCATTCCTGGCTATCAGGGAAGATGAGGTTGCAGCTCGGGCCATGGGCGTGAGCCTATTCAAGCATAAGGTCATGAGTTTTGCCTTTGGATGTTTCTTTGCCGGAGTGGCCGGAGGACTTATGGCGGGCTTACTCGGTACGATCGATCCTAATATGTTTCGCATCACTCTTACCTTCAACATCCTGCTCATCGTGGTGTTGGGTGGCCTAGGCAAGATCGGCGGTACAGTCATCGCTGCCATCATTGTTACTGTAGGGATGGAGGCATTAAGGTTCTTGGATGAAGCGATGGATCTCGGTTTTGTCCAGATTAAAGGGATACCGGGAATGAGAATGGTCGTCTTTTCAATCATCCTGATTGCAGCAGTCATCGTGCGCGAAAAAGGGTTATTGAGAAGGCCTAAAGGGAGTTTTACCTATGTTAAAAATTGAAAACCTAACGATGCGATTTGGCGGAGTTGTGGCCTGCAACGAGTTTAGTGCTGAGATCAAGAAGGGGCAAATTGTTGGCCTAATTGGTCCAAATGGAGCAGGCAAGACTACGATCTTCAATGTTGTTACAGGTGTATATAAACCAACATCGGGTCGGATTCTCTTCAGCCCAGAGGGTAAGGAAGAACATCAATTAACAGGTCTTAGTCCTGATAGAATCGCCAAGGCCGGTGTGTGCCGGACGTTCCAGAATATTAGGCTGTTCAGCGAGTTGACTGTCTTAGAAAACGTCTTCATCGGGAACCACTTGCGAGTGAAGTCGGATGTCTTTTCTGCAGTCTTAAGGCTCCCCCATTACGTCGCCGAGGAAAAAAGACTGTACGAGAAATCCCTCTACCTCTTGGAGAAAATTGGCCTGCAAGACAATAGGAACGAAAAGGCCACATCCCTCCCTTACGGCATGCAACGAAGGCTCGAGATTGCCAGAGCGCTAGCAACAGATCCCAAGCTCTTGCTACTTGATGAACCAGCAGCCGGCATGAATCCCCAAGAAACCCGGGAACTTATCGAGTTTATCCGAGAGATCAAAGAGGAATTTGACCTAACAGTGTTCTTAATTGAGCACCACATGGACGTGATCATGGAGATCAGCGAGAAGATCTATGTTCTAGATCACGGTGTTCTCATTGCCGAAGGAAGCCCAGGCGAGATTCAACGCAACGAAAAAGTCGTGGAAGCCTATTTGGGGGTGGGTTAATGCTGGAAGTCATTGATTTACACGTCAACTATGGGGGCATCACTGCCCTACGAGGGATTCATCTGACAATCAAAGAGAACCAGATCGTGACGCTGATCGGTGCCAACGGAGCAGGAAAATCTTCTACCTTGCGGGCGATCATGGGATTGGTGGCAAAAGCGAAGGGCCAGATTCTCTACAAGGGCGACGATTTCACGCATTTGCCTACCAAAGACATTGTGGCTCGGGGAATTGCCATGGTTCCAGAGGGCAGGCGGGTTTTTGCAGACCTCACGGTGGAAGAGAACCTGATCCTCGGAGCTTATACCCGATCCGATCAAAAAGCCATCGCCAACGATATTAAGAGCGTCTACGATACGTTTCCCAGGCTGAAAGAAAGAAGCTGGCAAAAGGCGGGCACGCTGTCCGGCGGTGAACAACAAATGCTAGCCGTTGGGCGGGCGCTCATGGTCAATCCCAAGATTCTCATGATGGATGAGCCCTCCTTAGGTTTGGCACCCTTACTCGTGAAGGACATCTTCGATATCATTGATTTGCTACGAGAACGGGGTAACACGATCCTGCTCGTCGAACAGAACGCCAGAAAAGCTCTGGAGGTTGCTGATTACGCCTATGTGCTTGAAACGGGGCAATTGGTGCTGGAGGGGCCCGGAAAAACACTCTTAGAAGACAAAAGAGTGCAAGAGGCTTATCTCGGTGTTGCCCGATAACGAAGATATCGTAAACCCTCCTGGGATTTCCCAGGAGGGTTTTTTACCGGCTACTATGTTACCGACTTTGCTGGTGTTTTCTTCGCCGGTGAAACTTTCAACTTTCCCTTCGTTCTCGTAGATCAGCGATGCAATCAGCAGCCATCCGCTTATAGCGGGGGTCGCCACCGGTCATGGTGGAGGCTGCGCGGAAGTTCGTAAAGGCACCACGAGTATCCCCAAGGCGCAGGGCCAGTTCACCTAGGATCAAGTAGAGGGCCTGATCCCCAGATGAGCTGCGGGACTTGGTAGACATAGCTTCAGAAAAGTATTGCTGTGCCTGTGCAGCGGCGTCTAGGGAAAGTTCTTTCTCTCCTAGGTCCTCGTAGATCCAGACCAGGCGGAGCCAAAGATTTGCCCACTGCTCAAGGCTCGCTCCCACCTGTTCGAAGCTAAGCATGGCTAGATAGTACGATGTGATGACCTGATGCATAGTCCTAGGCACGTCAAAAGCAAAAGACTGCTCAGGCGGACTCTCCTTCCAAGCCTCTCTTCCCTTGGTAATAGCCGACTGGGAAAGCTTTGTATATTGCCGCTCAGGGTAGGCGAAGAGGCACTTCGGGCAAACCCAGATATAGAAGTAATTCGGTTCAAAATTGCGATAAATGGTACGCAGATCCGTCTTCTGCACCTCGAGCTGCAAGCGTGATGTACGAATGCGAGTTCCTGTAAAGCGCGTCTGACAAATGGGGCAATCCACATCTACCGAAAACAGATACTCCCCGTACTCTATTGGCAGCGGTTCATGATACTCCGGATGCCCCTCGGGCAGAATTCCTGGCTGCGCTGGGGTTGCTTCCTTTTGTTGTAGGCCCTGGAAAAATGCCATCTCCTTATTTTGAACTTTCTGGGCCAACTCGGACAACATGGAAAGAGCTACACGGGGCTGACTTGACAACACCTGGGCGCCGTGGTGCTTGGTGATATTAAGCGTCCTTACATTCGTCGCACAAATGGCATGGTAGGAATGGGGTCTGTCTGCAAAAAAAGCCACATCACCGAGAATGCCGCCTGCCCCTAAAGTAATTTGCTTGGCTCCCTGAGAGGCTACAATTGTTCCTTCCAATAAAACATAAACGGCCTCGGCTATGTCCCCCGGAGCAAATAAGATCGTTCCCCTGGGATAGCTCTGCACCTGATTTACAGTCACTGTTCCTTACCTCGTTCCTTGTTTCATGTTAATCCTCTATCTAAGTGTTCTGCTATCTTCATAGATTTCCTTTCCGGCGCTAAAAAAGGAAGACCTCCCGGTCTTCCTTTACTCGAATACATCTAGAACGATAAGAACTTAGCCTTTGGTGCGCTGCAAATAGGACACTTATCAGGTGCATCACCATCGTGGGTGTATCCACAAACGTCACAGACTTGAATGGTACCAATCAGGATATCCTTCTTCTCCATCACGGTCGTTTTCGCATCGTCATACATCCTAGCGTGAATCTTCTCTGCTTCCAAAGCATAGTGGGTGGAGCGAATGGCACCCTTTTCACCCTGTAGTTCGGCTACGGCCTTGTATGCGGGATACATTTCTTCAATCTCAAAGGTCTCCCCATCATAGGCATCTTGCAGGTTAGCTACGGAGTCGCCAATCCCACCGAGTTCCTTGAGGTGATTGCGAGCATGAACTAGCTCGGCATAGGCAATAGCCTTAAAGAGTTTCGATGCATTGGGGAAACCTTCTTTTTCCGCAACAGCGCTGTAGATTTGATACTTCATGTGGGCTTGACTCTCGCCCGAAAAAGCATCCCGCAGGTTCTGTTCGGTCATTTTTCTCATGGATAGAATTCCTCCCTTTTTATTGAATCACTACCAATAACTATACCATACCCCTACTTCACTGACAATTCTTTAATGCTATACATTCTCAACTGACTCAACCACTAAATGCTGTGGAAAAACATCTGTTTCACCCATTGTCTTGTGGGTAACCTGTGTATATTGTGGATTGTTGTATCGGTAGGATTCAACAACAAGCACTTTTGCTCAACAAAGTTGCACAGCCTGACGCAAGTATAGATTCAATCGCAGAGGGCGTGGAGAATTTCGTTGCCCTTCTTGCCCACTTCTTCCAGTAATCCCGCCTTCTTGAATGTATACGTCATTTTCTGGGCTTTGCCCCTTGTAAGGCTGGCCATCCTCGCTAGATCCTTATTCGTAAAGGGGCAGGGCAGCTCCAAAGGTAAGAGGCTCAGATAGTCTGGGGCGCCTCGAAAACAGCGCCGTTCAACCACTTCAGCTAGACTACGGTCAACAATACTCACACCTCGCCGGCGCCAGCTCCCCTTACCATCGTCACAGCGGATCTCCCGCTCCTTGATCAACACTGCCTCCACCGTCAAATGGGGATGGAGAATCAGGTGGGGAATGCGCAAAAGCTCCAAGAACAGATCGTAGACGTCTTCTTTTTTCGGCGACTTTCTTGTACTCAAAATTTCTCCGGTCTCCGGCGCGATCCTTACGATATCACGCCGCAAAACGATAGGATACACCAAGTGGACATTGTGACTATCCAGGAGTGTGGCAAGTTTCTTCTTGATAGACGCGAAATTACTCGTTTGGATCTCTACGAGGCGGTCTCCTTGCACCACATCAATCTGGTATCCGTCTACATGTCCCTCGACGATATCCCCAGGTTGCCGGTAGTATTCCTTTAGACTCGCGTGTAAAGAGCTTTCGTTTTGCGTACCTATCACAAAGCTCCACCCCAGATAAGCCAAACCAGGATATAACCGGTTGTGACAGCGGTTAGCGTATAGGGCACGCTCATGCGCATGAACTCGCCAACTTTGACCTCATAGCCCTCTTTCCTGAGGAGCCCAAGACCGGTGATATTGGCAGAGGCGCCGATGGGCGTTATATTTCCCCCGAGGGTTGCTCCAATCAGAAGACCGAAAGACAAGAGATACGGCTCCACACCCAAGATCGAGGCAACTCCGCCTACGACAGGGAGCATGGTGGCCACATAAGGAATATTATCCACAAAACCAGAAACTAAAACCGACATCCAGACCACAAGAGTATAGATGAGAAAGACATTGCCCTGACCAGCATCGACAATGAAGGCCGCAATCCGGTCAATAACTCCGACCTGGGTCAATCCACCAATCACAATAAACAGACCGATCAGGAGAAACAACGTGAAAAAGTCGATCTCCCGCAGAGTATCGCCTACCCATTTCAAACTATTGCCCTTAATTAAACCTCGCAGCAAACCTACTACCATGAGGGCAACACAGATCAGACCATTTGTGATAGCAGGCTTCCCAGAGATAAAAGAAGCCAGGATCAACAAGACCACCATAAAGACTAGGAGAAACGAGGGGAAGTAGTCCTTCACTTCGGTGCGCCCCTGGGCATTGACCTCGCCCTTCATAGAACGGAGCACCCAGTATAGAACGGCAGTTGCAGCAAGGGCACCAACCTGCACAACCCAGAAGATGCCGATTCGCCCCTTCGCGAAAAAGAAGTCTAGAAAGTCCATTCCGGCATAACCACCGAGCATGATCGAGGTGGCGTCTCCTACCAAGGTAGCGGCGCCCTGTAGGTTTGAGGCAATCGCTACGGCAATTACACTTGGAACCGGCGAGATACCCTGCTTTTTGGCCATACTGATGGCCACAGGGGCCACAATTAGCACTGTAGCCACATTATCAATGAAGGCCGAAATAAGGCCAGCGAACAAAGATAAAGCCAGCACGGCCCATCGCAGACTAGGCGTTTTCTCCACAATTAGATCTGCGAGTCGAGCAGGCATAAGAGATTCAATAAAGAGCGATACGATACCCATGGTACCCGAAATCATTAAGATAACATTCCAATCCACAGTACCCCCTGCTAAGTTTAGGGGAACAATACCTAAGATGATAAAGGCTCCTGCCGCCAAGACTGCAATGTGCGCTCGAAAGCGCGGTAAGATCAGTAGCAGTATATAGGTTGCGGCAAACAGTGCAATGGCTAGCGTTTCCATAAATAGTTACACCTCTCCGATCGTGTGTTGGTCCTTCTAGAACCTGCCTAGGTCTTCGCCTTAAGGGAGGTGTATTCCTTTTTGCACACTTTCAAAAATACTACCGAGTTTGGCTGGGAATTTCTCCCTCCCGTGGTATAATTACTATAACATGAGATAGCGAGGTGAAAGCATGGACGTCATCCAAGTAGCTGACCTTTCCAAGACCTATGGGTCGCTCCAGGCCATAAGCGATGTGTCCTTCAGCGTAAAAGAAGGATCCGTTTTCGGCATTCTAGGTCCCAATGGGGCCGGCAAGACAACGGCCATGGAGTGTATGATCGGGCTCAAAAACCGCACTTCCGGTGCGATCGAGGTCCTC
>CAZAJB010000056.1:0-13946 GCA_964485345.1 uncultured Clostridiaceae bacterium | reverse complement strand
CGTTATTCTTAATGTAAGTACTGAACAGAAACACTATTGAACTTCATTCCATCTAATGTTATAATTACAAGGTAATTTTGCTCGAGGAGGTGAACTGGTTTGGCCACTACTAGATCAGCTGAAAAGAGAATCCGTGTTAACGAATCTAAGCGTCTACGGAACGCCGCAAATAGATCGGCTTTGAGAAGCACGATTAAAAAGTACGAGGCCGCTTTGGCGAACGATCCTGCAAACGCCCCTGCCCACCTTCAAAAGGCAATCAAATCTTTGGATCAAGCAGCAGCTAAAGGTATTATTCATAAGAATGCTGCCTCTCGCAAGAAGTCTCGTTTAACCAAGAGCTTAGCGAAACATGCCTAAGAAAAACAACGCCCTTCCAAATGGATGAGGCGTTTTGTTTTTCTATGTCAGCTTGATGATTAAGTTCGTCAGGACCTGATCCCCCGGGGCTCCTAGTTTCAGTTCCCGATCAGCCTGAAGAACAGCTCTAAATCCTTCGAAGATCTTTTGGAGATCATAATTCTGGGCGTGCTTATGGATTTTCTTCAAGGCATAGGAGTTCGATTCACCCATCTGCCGAGCCACTTCGTCTAAGTTCGTCGTTGCTGTCTTGGCCGCTAGCACGAGACGTAGCTGTCTCTCAATTAGGGGCAAGAGACGCAGTGCAGGTTCACCTGCCACAATGAGCATATTCAAAACGTCTAAGGCCTCTTGGCGTTTCTCCTGCACAATAAAGTCGGTCATCTGAAAGACTGTGCGTTCCCCGATCTGCCCAGGTGAAAGCGATGAAACGGTCTGAATGTCCGAGAGGGTAATCTCCTCCCGCCCTGCGCTCCACGCCCATAGTTTTTCCAGCTCGTTTTGAATCACAAGCAAATCGGTGCCGACCCTGTCTAAAAAAGCCATCACCGTATCCCTCGTTATCTTCTTACCCTGCTCCGTACAGGAGTCCGATACATAGCGTACTAAGGAGTCGCCCTTCAACGGGGCACACTCGATCTCACGGGCCAAGCGGCGCAGGATCTTCACATACTTCAGGCGATTATCCACCTTCGCCAAGAAAATGGCCAAGCAATTGGCGTCGGGATGTTCCTCCAGCCAAGAAGCTAGTTGCTCCATGGGGGCTGCCGGCACCAGTTCAGCGTTTCTCAAAACCACGATTTTCTCTTCGCTACCCCACGCGACCATGCCAAGATCAAGCAACAGGGCTTCCAGATCAAACTCCTTGTTTCCGTAAAAGACAGACCAATTGAACTCCGCGAGACTGTCTTTAGCCTTACGTTTTCTTAGGGCACTGTAGATCTGATCATGCCATATTGTCTCTGGCCCGTGGACAAAGAGTACCCGCGGCACAGAGCCACCTTCAATTTCCTTGAGGAGTTTTTGCACCGTCACAACCTATCACCTCTCTCCTCTATTCAGGATGAAGGCAAGCTAAACCTCCCCCAGAATCCCCACCAAACGTGGAAAATTTGAGGCCCCTCCCAGGTCGTACGCCAGGTTACTTTGTGTTCATCGAGACGATCAAGTACTTCCTGATGCGGGTGTCCGAAGCTGTTTTGACCGACAGAGATAACTGCCCAATTTGGATCCACCGCTTCATAAAACTCGGCTAGAGCACTCCCTTCGCTGCCATGGTGGGGTACTTTCAGCCATTCGGCCTTAAGATCACAGAAAGAATCGCGCACCAGGTCATATAATACCGCATTCTCCAAGTCGCCTGTAAAAAGCATTCTCACTCCCCCATACTGAAGGCGCACCAGTAAGGAGTTGTTGTTGTGTGCTGAGGGTAAGTTTTCGCGGAGGGCCTTGGGATAGAGAATTGTGAGCGTAATACCATCGCCTAGATTCAGTTGTTCACCCGCTCTTGCCTCGTGGTAGCCAATCTCCTTTTGCTCTATAAGATCGAGATAGCGTTCATAGGTTGGACTAGCATGTTCATGACCATTGTCAATCACCATGCCCACGTCAAATTGATCCAAGACAGCCAGTAAACCAAAGAGATGATCATCATGGGGATGGGACAGGATCACATAGTCGATTCGAGAGACTTGGCGATGCTGTAAATAGGGCACTAGTCGCTCTTCCCCCACATTCCTCCCTCGTTGTTGCCAATAGGGAGAGTCCCCTCCCCCATCGATCAAGAGATGAACACCACTTGGGGTTTTCACAAAGTAGCAATCTCCCTGCCCTACATTGAGAGCCGTGATCTCTAGGGGCCTCCGAACCAGCGGAGGGAGACTCAGGATAAAGAACAGGATGACAGCCATGGCAGCCAGCCGCGCCGTGGTCCGTTTCGGCTGCGTTAAGCGGGGTTTACGCAGGTTCCACCCAGCATAGACAAAGAAAAGCCAGCAAAGGTAGATCTCCAGCCTGGTCCAAGAGCCAAGGAGCAGGTGACCGGCAAAGGGAAGTAGCGTCCTTTCTAGAGCGTCTACTAAGTGCATGACCCCATTCAGCGCTGCTCCGAGTCCGAGAGGACCGAAACCGAGGGCAACAAAGAAACCGCCGATCATGATGATTGCTACTAAAGGTAAGAAGACTAGGGTTGCAAGAGACCCTAGGAGGGCTATCTCCCCAAAATACGCAAGCAGTAGGGGTGCCAAACTAAGCTGTGCTATGGTGGAAATGATGAGCGAACTAGCCACATAACTGAGCATACGGCTGCGATGTGCCACCCTTAAGCTAGGGCCCCAGAGCAGAATTCCACCAGATGCGACAAACGACAGGGTGAATCCCATATCGAAAATTAGGGTGGGTTTGACCAAGAGCAGGAGCCAACCTACTGTGGCCCAAATATGCAGAGGATCCTGGCGTTGCCCCCTCCACGTGGCGTATCCGCCCAAGCTGCTAACAAGGAGAGCTCTCCATCCTGATGCCCCACTACCTGCCACAAGAATATACATTAGGAGTGTCCCTTGAATCAAGAAAAGTCGCCATAGGGGCCTAAGTGGTAGCCTCTTTACGATCAGCCCCAAACCCAAAGCGACCAGCCCCACATGCATACCAGAAATGGCTAAAAGATGGGAAATCCCCAGACCTCGCCAGACTTCTTGTCGCTCTCCGAGCAGGTCGCGTTGGCCTAAGACCAGAGCAAGGATAAGACCGGGATCTCCAACCTCCGCCAAGACATTCTGACGGAGCCTATTCCGTAGTCTAGACAGCACTCCTACCCGAGCGTTGCCATGAACTACATAGGCGTCAGGATAGCATGTGCCAAAGACGCCTAGTCCTCGAAGATACTGCCGATAGCAAAACACTCCTGGATTAGGCGCCTTCCTGGGCTGACTGATTGTGCCCGAAAAGGTAATTTCTGCACCTGGCTCTATCCTAGCCTCTAAGGGGAGATGGAGGGCAACCCTTTCCCTTGTCTTTCGTAGCTCTACAAAGACACGCTGATCAAAACTCAGTTCTTGCACCCTATAGACTTGGCCACTGAATTCTCCATCCCTAGGAACAAGCCAAGCCTGCTCAGGTAAGACCGAGATGTAACCTACCAAGAGCATACCTACAATCACGATAAGCCCAAATAGCCAACCGTTAGAGGCCCTACCTCGATAAGCGAGGTAGAGCCAAACGACGACAAGACCCATAAGGGCCAGTAAGAGGTGGCAAGCAGTGAACCAGCCTAAAGAACCCAGGTAGATTCCCAGAGCTAAGCCGGGAAACAGCAGCAGAGATCGACTAGTCTGAGGCATACTGATCATAATGGAGACAGATTAGGTGGGCCATCTGAGCCAGGCGTTTCTCGCCGATCCCTGCAACACGGAGTAAATCATGTTTTTCCTCAAAGGGCTTTTCCCTCCGTTCCACGATGATCCGTTCTGCGTAAACCTGTCCAATCCCAGGCAGGCTCTGCAACTCAGCCATTCCTGCACTATTGACGTGAACTAGAGGGCAGTGCCTATTCACTAGCTCTTTGGTCTCTGTCTCCGCTGCTTGCACCACCGCGACATTCCCGCTATCCTGGCTACTGATGGTCCAGCGCACTCCCTGCTGGATTATGCTCAATACCATCAGGATGAGCAGGACAACCTTTTGCTTCGTAGGCATTACACAATCTCCTCCCTCGCTCCCTGGACATCGTTATATTCTATATTATTTCTACAACACCTGCTTATTCTGATAATTATCTCCAAAAAGAAAACTCCGGGGAAATTCTGCGCCTAGCGCCGATTCTCCCGGAGTAATTAGCCTTCGCTTATAGTCGAAAACCAAGGAGGGCAAGACCCAGTAAACCTGCAGTGATGAGTACAATGGGAATCCCTTGAAAAGCCTTAGGTATCGGGGCTAGTTCGAGACGTTGCCTAATGGTAGCTACAAGGACTAAGACTCCAAAGTAACCAAAACTCGCTCCCATGGCGAACCACAGATTTTCTACCCCGGCCACGCCCCGTACCGCCATGAGCAGTAACAGTCCAATGAGGGCGGTGTCTACAACATGATACTCAGGAGAAGCGTCCCTGCGAGTCAGACGAGGAGCGACACGGGCCGCTACAAAGCCAACGATAACGTAAAATCCCAGCTGGGATATGGGCGACGTCGGAACAATGGCACCTAAGAGCCACAAAATCAAAGCACCTACTAACATTCCGACAACGGTGTTTAGCCCTGATGTTACTGCTGTTTTTACTGTCTTGGTGTGGCGTGTCAGCGCATAAAGTCCAAGACCATAAATGAGCACTAAATTCCCAGTAATGGCTGTCTCCACTAGAATATCTAATCCATCAATCATGGAGTTCCCCTCCCTGCTTGGTGATTGCATTTGTCAAAGCCAAGAGCAGGCCTACGATGATCAAACCTCCAGGTACGCCGCTCGCCAAGGACATCGGTCGTAAAACCGTGGTCACAATCTCCTGCCCGAAGATTGCACCGAAACCAAGAAACTCACGAACAACACCAATCAGGGTCAAGGACCAGATAAAACCAAGGCCTTGCCCTAAAGTCTCTAGGACAATCTCACCAAAGGCCGGTTGTTGGTCGGATTTTTGTAGCCGAAAAGCATCAGCCACCATGAAGGGGAAGAAGATCCCCAGCCCAGCCACGAGCCCCGGATTGGTGTACAGCATAAACCCATAGAGCGCGACGATCAAGGTAATCAAAATGATTGCCCGCAGGGCAGGGCGAGCGTTGGCCGGGATCAGTGGAACCAAAAAAACATTGGCTATACTCGAAGCAAGGAGAACTAAGGCGATGCTGATGCCTAGGATAAAGCCATTGAGTGCTGTCGTAGTCATGGCCACCGCTGGTACTAGACCTATCGCCAACACCAAGACCGGATTCTTCCTAAACATGCCTTCCCAGAAAATCTTCATCGTTACTGGCCCTCCTTCATATTCAAGGCATCACGGACTGCATCGTGAATTGCCCCACTCGTTACGGTGGCACCGCTAAATGTATCCACCGGACCTTGTGCCTCGATAATGGCTGGGATCAGCTCCTCAAAGGCCCCATTGGCGATGAAGGGCGTTTCGTTATTCTCGATAACCACGATTTCGGTTATCTTACCCCCACTCACCACCACATCAAGGACGAGGCTCCCGCCAAAACCTTGCGCGTTGCCCCTCTGTGTACCATCGCTCCTTGTGATGGAAAATGGCGAGAATGCAACTTCGGTTGCTTCTTCAGCCTCATCTGTTTGGCCGGGTTCGCCTACGACAGCCTGCGACCGTAATGCGGCTTGTACTGCAGTCATAATGGCTTCACTGCTTGTGGTTGCACCTGAAGCAGCATCAACCAGAGGATTATTGGTATCCACAATTCTCTTGGGAACATCGCTGAAAGCCGGATCAGAGAATCCAGGCGAATCAGAGTGTTTGAGCACCTGAACAGAGACGATCTTGCCGGCCTCAACAACTACCTCGACTTCTAGTGGACCACCAAAGGAACTAGCCTGACCGAAATAGGTCCCATCCTCGTAACCCTCCATTTCGTCCTTAGCAAAAAAAGCATGATCAAAAGCGTCTAAAGCTCTACCTACTCCATTTATTACCGCCATTGAGGAAACGGTAGCCCCAGATACGATCTGAACATCAGCTCCGATGGCAAATGGACTGTCGTTATCTAAGCCAACAAACTGCTCTAGGAAGGAACTACGGGTAATCAGCTCACCAAAGCCAGCACTTTCACCCTGATTCAAGACAGTCACGTTCTTCACCTTGTGATCTGCATCGAGCACTACGAGCATGCGCACTGGTCCTTTGAAGCCATTTCGCTCTGTAATAAAAACGGCTTGGAGGGGATTCTGTTCTTCATCCCTCACCACGTAATAACGAATACCATCAGCATCAACTACGTCGAAGGCCAGGTCTTCTAGGAGCTCGTGTATGGGCAGGTAATGTCCATCGCTAATGACGGGATACACCGCTGGTTCATTGTTTTCAACGACACTTAAGGCACCGAACATGAGGATCACAGCAACTGCAGTCACCCCGAAACCCTGCAAACGAGCCTTATAACTTGATCCTACACCAAAGACAGCAGGAATCGTCAGGGTGTCGATGGCCGGTGCTAGGGCATTCATGATCAGAATGGCAAAGGTAACTCCCTCAGGAAACGGGGTATACTGCCTGATCATGAGTGTCAACATACCACAGCCTACACCAAATATGATCTCGCCTACTGGTGTTACCGGCGACGTCACCATGTCAGTAGCCATGAAGAAAGCTGCAAACATCAACCCTCCAGCGGTAATGGTATGCCAGGGGTCCAAACCCCAAACCATGGCGAGCGTAAAGGCCGATCCAAGGTAGGCAATGGGAATCCGCCAGTTAATGTGTCCCTTATAGAACAAGTAAGCGGCTCCAAGGAGAATAGCGATAACGGAGGTTTCGCCAATCATCCCGTCCACATTCCCCCATACTAAGGCCCAAGAGAACCTATCGGTTGCCCACAGGGGTGTAGCGCCCGTTACCGCATCGGTAAGGTAGATCACCTCTGAGGTAAAAGCCAGGAGCAGCAAAGCGCGCGCTGCTAAGGCCGGGTTAAAAACATTGTGACCCAAACCACCAAAGGCCAGTTTCACAACGGCTATGGCAAAGACAGAACCGAGAATCGGAACCCAATACGATGTGGTATGGGGCAGAATTAATCCTAATAAGAGACCTGTAACAGCAGCGCTCCCGTCTCCAAAGATCCCCTTAAAGGTCAGGGGCGCTCTCGTCAACAATGCTTCGGTGAGAACAGCACTTAAGGTACTTATAAGCAGTACAAAGAGGGTGTGCTGTCCATAGAGAAGCACGCCAGCTATGATTGTTGGTATGAGTGCAATTAGCACATCCACCATGACCCGTTCAATTGTAATGGGAGCCCGCAGAAATGGACCGGTTCTCACTTGCATACACTCACCCCTAGCTCACTTTCCTTTGCACGCTGGGCAGCGATTCCTGCCTTCCCCTTTTTTATCCAGGTAACTAAGGCGCGCTTGGACGGACAAACATACGAGCAAAGACCGCACTCAATACAATCTTGAGCCCGTAGCTCCTTTGCCCTTTGATACAACCCCTTGTCCGAATACTGTCCGAGTAGATTAGGCGTCAAACCCATGGGGCAGGCCTTCAAACAGCGGGAGCAACGAATACAGGGTCGGTTCACATCAAACCCGGCCTCCTCAGGATTCAAGGCAGAAATCCCCGAGGATGTCTTGACCACAGGACCATCGCGATCCACAATAGGACGACCTGTCATCGGTCCACCGCTGATCAAGGCCGCGGGCTCACCTAGTAAACCACCGCAATAATCCAAGACACTCTGAATCGGTGTGCCGATGCGCACCAGAAGATTACGGGGATCAACCACGGCCCCACCACTAACAGTGACCACGCGTTCGTACAAAGGCTTGCCTTGCGTTACCGCCTCATGAACAGCGATTGCAGTATGCACGTTCTGAATCACACAACCCACATCAGCCGGGAGACACCCACTTGGTATTTCTTTGTCAAGAATTGCTTTGACGAGCTGTTTTTCTGCTCCCTGTGGATACTTGACGTTCAACACTGCTACAGATAGTTGTTCTAGCCCCTTGATCGCCTCCTGCATGGTAGCAATGGCATCTGGTTTGTTCTCTTCGATGCCAATAACACCCCGAGAAGCCCCAGTGGCCTTCATGATGGCCAAGAGGCCTCCTACCAGTTCTGAGGCCTGCTCAACCATGAGCCGATGGTCGCAGGTTAGATATGGTTCACATTCAGCTCCGTTAATTAAGATGGTATCCACCGCCTTCGGTGGATTAAGTTTAATATGGGTAGGAAATCCTGCGCCTCCCATCCCAACGATCCCAGCCGCCTTGACCTTTTGGCGAATGGCATCGGGAGACATTTTTCCGAGATCGCCTGGCTCGAATGGAGCCATTTCGTCGTTCCCATCATTGCGAATCACTACAGCAAGAGCCTTAGCTCCTGTGACGAGAGGCCTTTCCTCCACAGCAATCACTTCGCCAGAAACACTGGCATGGACAGGAGCACAGACAAATGCCTTGGCTTCACCAAGGGGTTGTCCTACTTTCACTTTATCCCCTACACGTACCACTGACCCACAAGGCGCCCCAATATGCTGCACCATGGGAATCACTACAATAGACGGTGCGGGCATAACCCTGATGGCTTTGTGTTCTGTAGCTTCTTTGCGGTCTGGTACTCGTTTATTTCCGCCACGGGGGAATGTTCTTTGCATCAACCTGTTCACCCTTTCAGTACATACAACAATAGAGAATCACATCACAAATACTTATTGCTAGTTCCACCACAAAGCGACGCATTCCTGCTATTATCATCAATTTTGGAGACCAAAGAGTCTGGTAAAAAGGATACAAACTTCCAAAACCTATCATGGGTAAGAACTCTCATGATGGGACACTCTAGAAACAGAAAGCGAGGCGATTTCATGGCTCAAGGTTCTAGTAGTAGCAATATCAAAGTCGTTCCCCACGCCTATCAAGCCCTCAACCAATTCAAATATGAAGTAGCCAATGAATTGGGCATCAATCCCGAATACAAGAGTGGCTACTGGGGAAACATCTCATCCCGGGAATGTGGTTCCGTGGGAGGACATATGGTCCGACGCATGATTGCCCTAGCAGAACAGGAACTCCTACGGGGACAATCCTTTCCAGCACCTACAGAGCAGCACCTCAACACCAACACAAACACATATCGCTCATTCTAAGAAAGAAGCACCTCTGAGGTGCTTCTTACATTCTCTCCAAGACAAACTGCCAACGATGGTTCTCGTCACCACAGCCGCTAAAGGTTAGAAAGTCGTAGCTCGCACGTAAAGAAAAACCGCTTCTGGCAGAGAGCCTGGCAATGTCCTCGGGAGTCCACAGTCTCTGCCGGTGTGTTTCTACCCTCCGCTCATAAAGTCCAGAACCAGTGGAGACAAAGAACGTCAGCTGCATAGTACAAATACGGCTAGGCTCATCATAGCAGTTATCCCAAAAGTAGCCGAAGTCGTCTTGCAGGTCTGCATAGGACTCGTTACCATAGATCTGTCCCAACTTATACTCGGAGTTTAGGTCAAACAACCACAAGCCTCCTTGGGGCAGCATCTTGCCCACTGCCTCAAAGGCCTCTAGGAGGTCTTCTTCCTTGGTCAAGTAGTTCAAGACATCGCAAGCACTAATTACGGTATCGAAGGTTTCACAAGGCAAGGAGAGGTTACGCATATCCCCCACGGAGAAAGAAACCTCCAGGCCTGCTTCCATCGCCTTCTTACGGGCAACCTCAATCATGGCAGGCGACAGATCAACCCCTGTGACACTGTAACCGCGTCTGGCCAGAGGTATAGATAGATTGCCTGTGCCACAACCAAGATCCAAAATCCTACCTGGTATATGATGGTGGCGTAAGGCAAGGGCCAAGAGATACCTCACCCACTGCGCGTAATCCACATCCATGGACAGATCATAAAACCTGGCCAAAGTAGAGTAGGGCTCATTCATGCCAATCCACTGGTCTGGCATCGGCCCATAATTTTTCCAGATCATAGTACCGGCGCTGTTCTTCCACAAAGACGTGGACAACTACAAAGCCATAGTCCAACAGCACCCAGTCGTTTTCGCCGCCTCTCCCTTCGTAACGCAGAAGATCGACTCCTGCATCCTTGAGAGTATCTGCAATCGAGTTCACAATTGCTCGAACCTGAACATGTGTCAAGGCACTAGCAATCACGAAATACTCCGTTTCGGTTACAATCTTAGGCATTCTCAGCACGCGCACTTCGTCTGCCTTTTTCTCGTAGGCAGCCCGTGCGGCAACCTTGGCGATGGTTTCGGCGCTGTTTTTAATCAAATCCCCACACTCCTCTCCTTCGTGGATGAATAGTCTTGCCCAATAATCACCGTGACTTGAGACGCTTCCTCCTCAGACTGCTGAATCGAAGCCCCCAAATAGTCGGCCAAAGGCTTGACGCGTTCCGCATCTCGAGCAGATACAACAACCTGGGTCGTAGTAAAGTTGAAGTGTTCAGCATTACCATGAGAAACCACATCATAACCATAATAGCTTAGAAGATCAGCCACTTCCTGGGCCACACCGCTACGTCCATTCCCGTTGAGCACCACAAGTTTCAGTGGTTCTGGCTTGCCATAGATTACTGTGTCAATGACTGCTTTAGCTTTCGCCTCATTCACCACCCAATACCAGGCCTCATTCAGCACTTGGCTGTTACCTGGAAGGACCGCAGTTTGCATTTTGTCGGCCGAAAACTTCGTGCCGGACATAGCTAAGCTGAGCACCCTATCCCAAGGCAGATTGGTATCGATGATTCTGAAAACCTGTGTGACGAGTTGTGGCAGTTTCACGATGGTCGAGGGGCTCAAAGTCTGAGAGACAACGGCCTCAAAGAACTGCCTTTGCCGTTCGACCCTTCCATCGTATTCTTCGTTAAAGGGATCGACAAGGGACACATCCCCTAGACGATCGCGATATCGCACGTACTGTAGAGCCTTCTGGCCATTGAGCACCTGCAGACCCGGTCGCAGATCGATCTCCAAACCCCCGGCCTTGTCCACATACTGCATCCTGCGTGCCACGTTAATTTCCACGCCGCCGAGTACGTCCACTAACTGCTCAAAACCCGCGAAATCAGTATGAACATAATAGTTCACTGGCATTCTGAGCAAACTCGACACCGCTTCTAAGGCCATGCTTGCACCGCCATGGGCATAGGCCGCGTTCACCCTTTCCCAGCGTTGCCTAGAAGGAATCCACACCCTGGTATCCCTGGGTATAGACAAGACTCCTACCTCACCGGTCGTGGTATCGAGGGAAAAAAGCATAATCGAATCAGCACGCGTACTCGCCTCAAGCTTTTCATCCGTGCCAAGAAACAAGACAAGAAGTCGGTCCGTCGTGCCTGCCACCGTCTGTTGCTCCTGCAAACCACGTTGATAAACGTAAAACGCTGTCACAACCATAAGAATAATAGCTACGATAAAAGACACAGAATAAATAATGACCTGCCGGCGACGATAGGCCCGCTTCAGTTCACGGCGCTCCTCGAGTTCCACTTTTCGTTGTACGACTTCTTCTTCTGAAAGCATAGCACTTCCCTCCTCTCTGTCTAGAGTACTTCGCTGCTTTGATGATGAACTCGGGTACCAACCTCTTAAAGATATAGATTATGACGCTTAATATAGTGCTCCACAGACTCTGGAACGAGGTAACGGATTGACGTCCCTTTACTCACCCGGTCCCTAATCTCCGTGGATGAAATGGCCATGGCTGGAACATTCAAGACGTGAAACCGATCAGCATGCTGCCCCATCCAAGCTTGGGTGGTTTTCGGCAGTTCCTCTAAGCAAAAGCCAGGGCGA
The DNA here is from genome assembly GCA_964485345.1 of uncultured Clostridiaceae bacterium. Taxonomy (GTDB): domain Bacteria; phylum Bacillota; class Limnochordia; order Darwinibacteriales; family Darwinibacteriaceae; genus UBA5420. Next base: position 2,134 of record CAZAJB010000056.1, on the reverse strand, counting down.
GCTGCGGCGATGAAGTGGGCGATGTCCAAATACTCATCAGAGTCTTTCCAATCATTGATCTCAAAGATGGCATCGGCACCGGTGATGAAGAAAAGCTCCGAATCCGGTCCATACTGTGCCCGCAGCCCACGCAGGGCATCAATTGTATAGCTTTTCCCTTCCCGGTCTATGTCCAAGCGCGAAACTTCAAAATGAGGATTTGTCAAGATCGCTAAGACTGTCATCATAAACCGGTGTTCCGCGTCGCTGACCCGTTTCATTGACTTGTGGGGTGGTTTTCCCGAAGGCAGAAATAGAACCTGGTCTAGCCCATACTCACAGCGGGCCCCCTCTGCGGTAACCAAATGTCCATAGTGCACCGGGTCAAAGGTGCCCCCCATAATTCCTATTCTAGGCCTCTTGCTCGTCATTGGCGCTACTCCTTCAGGGCAATTGAATTTTCTGTTCTTCCATAGACATGCGATATAAAAGAAAACTCCTACCAATCTTCTGGACGACCTGGCAATCAAGGGCCTCCGCAATTTCATCAGCCAAATCTCCCGCCTCTTCGAGGCAACTCTTGAGCACCTTGACCTTAATCAGCTCCCGAGCTTGTAGAACAGCGTCGAGTTGATTGATCATCTCTTCGGATAAACCACCCTTGCCAATCTGGAAAACAGGATCAAGGTCATGACCTAATCCCCGCAAATATGCTCTTTGCTTACTCGTCAACATAAAAACCCTCATTCCATATACTCAAATTCTAATTCTCCAACCCTGACAGTGGCTCCTTCTGGAATCTTCATTTCTGCCAAGGTTTCATACAAGCCAATTTTTTCAAACAGATTCTGCAAGTAAGCGATGGCTTCCGGATTGTTCAAGTCCAAACGGCGCAGCAGACGATCTAAACCTGCACCTTGTACGACGTAGTCCTCATTATCGCGCACAATTGTGTAGTCATCAACCGGCGCCGCCTGTTCCTTGGGAAGAATAAGCTCCTTGACTGGTTCTGCCACAGGATCTCTTTTCTTCATCTCTCGCACAATCTGATCACAACGGCGCATCAAATCGCCAGTTCCCTGGCTAGTAGCCGCGGAGATCACAAAAAACTCCTGTCCATGATCATTTGCCAGTTGCCTGAGGCGTTCCAGATTCTCTTGGGCTTCAGGCAAATCTGCCTTATTGGCGACAAGAATCTGTGGACAGTTCGCAAGATCAGCACTGTATAAGCGCAGCTCTTCGTTGATCTTGGCATAGTCATCCACTGGATCGCGTCCCTCGATGGCCGCCGCATCCACAATATGCAGGATCAGCCGGGTCCGTTCAATGTGACGCAAGAACTCCATACCCAAGCCCACACCTGCGTGAGCACCTTCGATTAACCCAGGGATGTCAGCGATCACAAAGGCATGTCCCGGTTCGAGTGATACAACCCCTAAATTCGGCGTTAACGTCGTAAAATGATAGTTCGCCACCTTAGGACGGGCCTGCGAGACCACGGAAAGAAGCGTTGATTTTCCCACATTGGGATACCCCACCAAACCGACATCGGCCAAAAGCTTGAGCTCTAGTTGGAGCCATAGTTCCTGGCCAGGCTCACCGCGTTCGGCGAAGGACGGCGCCTGCCGGGTTGGAGTGGTAAAATGAGGATTCCCTCGGCCACCTCGGCCACCAGGCAAGGCCAAGACACGGGTGTTAGGGACCGTAAGATCCAATAGTACTTCGCCTGTTTCTCCATCTTTTACTAAGGTACCGGGAGGAACCCTGATCTCCAAATCTTCTGCGTCCTTGCCCGACATCTTTTTGGACTGCCCTGACTGACCCGGTGAAGCCACAAACTTGCGGCGATAGCGGAAGTCCATTAAGGTGGAAAGACCCTCATCGACGACAAAATAGATGCTTCCTCCCCTACCGCCATCACCACCCGCTGGACCACCCGCGGGAACATACTTTTCACGGCGGAAACGGACAACGCCATCACCACCGTCACCGGACTTCACATAGATGCGGGCCTGATCAATGAACATTTTCCGTCCTCCCCTTAAAAAAACCCCTTTGCACCAGAGCACAAAGGGGATTATTACTACGCAAGTGCGGCCTCAGTAACTACGCTAACCGCTTTACCTGTTTTTCCTCGGCGTTCGAAGGAAACATA
>CAZAJB010000055.1:0-14108 GCA_964485345.1 uncultured Clostridiaceae bacterium | reverse complement strand
GAATAATTTTTCACTTGTGTGAACTCGTTGCGTAGGCGGCGAACGACGCACAAGATTATTTTTCACTTGTGTGAACTCGTTGCGTAGGCGGCGAACGGCCACAAGACTCATTTTGCTCTTATGTGATGCTGTGATGTCTCCGGCGTTGCATTGGAGGCTTCGCTCCTCGGTAGCTCAATGGCAGAGCATTCGGCTGTTAACCGAAGGGTTGTTGGTTCGAGTCCAACCCGGGGAGCCATTTTTTAGACACCAATTGGGTGTCTTTTTTTGTTTGTTCAGTTTCCTAGACCCGAGAGGGATGATACTTTAGGGTCTGTCCCCATGCGAGACGATACTTATTTGAACGGAGAGTGGAACGATGCGTACGGAGCATGAGATCATGAATCTGGTTTTGGACGTGGCCCGTGCTGATGAACGGATCCGAGCAGTACTCTTGGTTGATTGCGGGCGAATCCTGCCGTACCAAAGTCCGCCTTGACCTCTCCTTTCAGTTTACGAAGTATATAGATGAGGGAGAACCTGCCGTGGCTTTGCTGGACAAAGACGACAGCAAGGGGCTCTTGCCAGCCCTGCCCATTTACGACGACGAGTGCTGGCATATCGAGCCACCATCGCCACTCTACTTCTACTCGTGCTGCAATAACTTCTGGTGGTGCCTCAACAACGTAGCAAAAGGTATTGCACGGATGAACTTCCCCATGTGATGCACATGCTGAACTGTGTAGTTCGGCTTGAACTCCACGATATGCTTAACTACTATATAGGTACACTGCACGGGTTCAATCTCTCCACAGGGGGAAATATCGTAAGAAGTATCTTCCTCCAGAACTATATGCCCAATATACTGCTACCTATTCTGGGAGCAATTACGCCGAGATTTGGGCAGCGATTGATGCGATGTGTGAGTTGTTCCATGCCGTAGCATTGGCCGTAGCCACGCACTTTGGATTCCATTATCGACAAGAGGAAGAAGAAGGGATGCAGGAGTATTTACGCATGGTGAAAGCCAGCGCGCATCTGATGTAGTTGCACGGCTGGATACCGCTCGAGCCATGGTAGATCTCTAAGTTACGCTTTTGAGCGACGTCAGGAAGGCGTAGACAAGTTTTGGGGTCTGTTGGTGATGATTCCGTCTACCCCTGCCTTGATGAATTTCCTCAGCTTCGACCGTCGATCAACCGTCCAGACGTAGACGTCCAGTCCTCGTTCAGATGCGAGTTCTATCAATTGCGATGTACACCAGTTATAGTGCACTGCCACACCACTTGCACCCACCGATTCAACAGTATTCAACATCCACTGCGCCGCTTCTATGGGCTCCGAACCATGATTTGGTCTACTTACCAACAACACCGTGTTGATGTCAGGGGCTAGTTCCTTGACGCTTTGGATCTGCGCGGAATCAAACGACTGCACAATTACCTGTTGCGACATATCAAGTTCGCGTACAAGCTGTATAGTAGGTATCTCCGTTTCTGGCGCCTTCAGCTCAATTAATAAAATGGCCCTATCCTTGACGGCCTCGAGGACTTCTCTCAAAGTCGGAATGCGCTCTTGACTGAAGCGACTCCTAAACCAAGATCCCGCATCGAGTTGGCGTAACTCGGTTAAGGTTAGTTTCCTGACAAGACCACTTCCATCAGTTGTCCGATCAACCGTCGCATCGTGGATGACGACGAGTTCACCATCTAACGATCTATGCACATCCACTTCCACCATGGCGACTCGAAGATCGAGGGCAGCGTAGACGGCAGCCATCGTATTCTCTGGAGCCAATGATGAAGCGCCTCTGTGTGCAATTACGAGCGAACCGCCTGGAGCGGGTGAGCTGCGGAATAGGGACAGGATCAACACCAAGATTGCAAGGCCCAACCAGTTTCTGGCGCTCATAGTAAACTCCCTTTTGTGACAGTCAATTACATTAAGAGTTCGCAGCGTTCTTGCGCGTTTCCTTCTGCCAGGAAAAAATAGTAGAGGAAGCAAGGCTCCGGCGGAGAATGAAAACTAAGAAAAAGCTACGCCTCGAGAAAGGAGAGGGAGTGTCTGAAGAAGACCAATGCAGCTCGACAGCTTGACCGTTCAGCAATTAGCTATGAAGTGTTAGAGTATGAAGTAGATGAAGCAGATCTTGGGGCTGAACACGTCGCCACAGCGCTAGAAATCCCTTTGGTTCAGGTGTTTAAGACCATAGTCTTGCGCGGCGATAAAAAAGGGATCTTTGTTTGTTGCATTCCCGGAAACGGTGAACTCGATCTAAAAGGCGTTGCCCGTCTGACCGAGAACAAAAAGGTGGATCTTGTGCCTACCAAGGAAATCTTGTCCTTAACCGGATATGTGAGGGGTGGCTGTTCGCCTTTGGCGATGAAAAAGCAATATCCGGTATTTTTAGACTCTAGTGCTTTATGTCACGAATACATTGTTATCAGTGCGGGCTTGCGAGGTGCCCAGCTTAAGCTAGCACCTCAGGACCTAGCCAAAGCCGCTAAGGCCACCGTAGAGGAGTTAATGCTGTGATCGACTACCACATTCACATAGAACGAGGCCCGTACAATTTAGAATGGGTACAGCAGTTCTGGGCACAAGCAAAATCCCGAGGCATATCAGAAATTGGAATTACCGAACATGCCCACAATTTTCGGGAATTCAAACCGATTTACGAGCATCTTTGGCAAGAGACTACAAGCGGCGATACATCAGCCTCCTGGCTTGGTCGTCACTTTCAGCATTCTATTGAGGAATATCTCGAGTTATTGGAAATGGGGAGGAAGGCCGGCATTTTCTTGAAGGTTGGGTTGGAGGCGGATTACTTTCCTCACCGTGAAAGCGAAATCCGCTCCCTACTGCGCAGATACAGCTTTGATTTTGTCTTGGGCTCCGTGCACTTTCTGGGCTCTTGGTCTTTTGATTGGAAGGCCGAACTTGGCTGGCCTGGTCGCGAACTAGACGATGTATATCTTGCCTATATCGAACTGGTGAAGAGGGCGGCTCAATCTGAGCTATTCGATGTTTTATCGCATCTTGACGTAATAAAAGTCTTCGGTCATCGGGCCCGGAGGAGACTAGATAGCGAATGGGCAGCCCTTCTTCAGCTGATTGCGGAAGAAGATCTAGCCATTGAAGTGAGTACAGCTGGACTACGCAAACCTGTTGGTGAGATCTATCCCCATCCCGCCCTGATCAAGGAGGCTGCTCGGCTCAACATTCCCATTACTCTGGCATCAGATGCTCATACTCCCGCCGATGTGGGTGATCGGTGGGAAGAAGCGGTGGCAATCGCTAGGGCCTCAGGTTGCCGCAGCTATTGCTCTTTTACGAGGCGGAAACGGGTAGAGCATGAATTACCCTCACTTTAACCGGCGGCGCCCCACTAGGCCTCTAAAGCGCTCGAGAGCGGGTCCGAAACCTCCAACATTAAGCACATAGATTACAGTTGCCAGCGTGGCTGTGAAAACTAGGACTCCAACAATGCTATTTCGGGCAATACGGTCTTGCCCGCTTCCGGCTGCTTCGGCCACAGGTCCGTAGAAGTAGTGATCGACAACCTCGGCGAACAGACTGATTCCCCTTTCGGCTGCCTGACGGCTATTGGTATGGGCTCCCGCCTCTAGGAGAAGGCTAAGGGGGCTCAAATCCTGATTGTAGTTACCACGGCCATAGAAGATCCCCTTGACCAAGCCAGGATACATATCATCGGCGATGGCTTTGAGCGATTGGGCGTACTTGCGGTTTACCCCTAAGTTTTGGTTTTGCCTGCCGACCACAAAATGCACCTGGGTCATCCATTTATCCTGTAACTCAATGGCATAAGCTGCCTGCGGCGCAGCATCTCGATGCAGATCAAAAATAGCATCGGGGTGACCGGATAAAAGCTCCAGCACCGTCTCTCTTGAACGTCTATACGCTCCCCGATCATGGGGTAAGTGGAGCTCCTCCGAATAGTCAACGGTGATACCTAGACTGGAAAGACTGTCGGCAAAGGTCTGGCCTACATGATGAATTCCACCCTGACCATACTTGCTGTCCGTCCCATCCGTGGGCACATAGCTTTCGGCATTATGGGTATGATACAGCGCGATTTTCCCTCGAGTCCCTTCCTCAGCGGCCTCAATCACAGTTAGTCCGAGCTCCTGTCTCAGGCTGTTCCAGGAGGAGATCTCCAATTTCACCTCTTCTACAAATCTGGTCCTAGCGGTCCTAGTATCCTCATCAATCGCCACGACTTCATAGAGAACGTTATTGGACGTGTGGTATTGGTCTTGAGGATAGATCTCGCGCCCTGTCTGCATTAGGACGTTCCCTTCTGGATCTACCATAGTATAAAGCTCACCTGTGGGAAGAAACCCACCCCAGATATCTTCATCGGCGAAAACGATAACTGATGCCCCGAGCAGTAGGAAGATACACATCAGAAGAAATTTGATTCGCCTAAGCAGCGCCATCGCCTCCTAGCTTGATCTTCTCCCGGATTTCACCGACTATTTCTGTAATGACGACGGCGAGAAAGGCGCTTATCACCATACTGGAAAACAACCCTCCGCCTCCCACCGTAATTTGCTGTTCCACTCCTTGGAACCATAGCTGCATCACTGCTACTAGGTCTACAACGAAGACTCCGAGTATCCCCGCCACAAAGGCTCCTCTGCGAGAACGGCCTAGGAATGCTGCTACTAAGCCTGCAAGTATCCCTCCACTAAAGAGAGGATCCAAGAGACCTGGTTGGAGCGGAAGGAGTTTGTCAGAAAGAAAGATCAAAAAGGCGGTCAAGAAGCTGACAATCCCGACGCGCTTTTGCTCTGCTTTAGAGGTAGTCCAGAGGAGATAAATGACTACCCCTATGGGGACGAACCCGCCTAGATTAACGGCAAGGTAGGGGCCAAGGGAGAGCGTAGGCAAGAAGTGACCTAGGATCATGAGAAGCAGGATGGCAATGGCAGCACGATCCGTGAGCCGCATGTTGTCTAGGACTCGTTGTCCAAGACCTAAGAAGACAAGTACGGTGATAACGGCAAGCATGGTGACGCTAGAGGGCAGTGGTTGCATCAGTGAGTCTCCTCGTCTGCATACTGGTACTGTCCTTAGTGTACAAAAAAAAGACTGCTTTTATCCTCAACCCGCAATTCATCCCCACAGTTCTGTAACTGGGGGGATGAATTGTGGTACGCTGACCCGCCTTAGGGTAGACGTCAATGTCAGAGTAGTATGGGAAAAATAAGTCTATTGATGCAGGAAATCCCGTCAGAGTAGTCGAAGTAATAGAACAAACGTTCCCAAAACACATGGTTAGCAATTCTAACGGTTATGAGGGGAGGTGCTATGTTGCTCACGTTTAAGTATCGGATGTACCCAATGGTGCATGTTTTACATGCACCTCGGAGTTTCGTTTCACGAAACATCCACATAAGGAGCAAAGGGAAAATATTGACTTCACCCTAGAGCGGTGTCATCTTCTGTACAATAGACTCTTAGCAGAACGGAAACTCCACTATGAAGAAACAGGCAAAGGCCTTTCGCAGTATGATCAGAACAAAACACTCCCAGAACGTAAAAAGTACGTTCCGGCATTAAAAGAAGTCCATAGTCAAGTGTTGCAAGATGTTTCAAGACGAGTTGAACGGGCGTTTCAGAACTTCTTCCGGGGGATTAGAGAAGGCGAAAATATAGGTTATCCTCGTTTCGCCAGTTCCCAATCGCTTTGCTGAATGCCTAGGCATTCAGCTTGGAGTTTCCCTGTGGGAAACATCCGACAACTCTTTTACCTATCCCCAGTCCGGTTTCTCCTTGCATGCTAATAGACTGCAAGTTTCCAAAATCGGTAACATTAGAATTAAACTACATCGGCCTCTTGCAGGATGAACCGAGAAGCCATCCATTTCAAAAATCGTCAGATTTTAAGTGGTGGTAGTTCACGTAGGGGTCTTAGGCATCCTTGCTCACTCTTCGGGATAGAGGGGCCATTTTAATAAGCCGGAGGCTGTAGTTGCACGAATAACAATAGCTATAACCGGTCCAACGACAATGCCCGTGACTCCAAAAAACACGACGCCTCCGTATATGGCTAGGATCATAATTAGAGGATGAAGGCCTACCGAATCGCCCATGATTTTCGGCTCTGCAAAGTTGCGACAGGCGAAAATGATGAAGTAAAGGATCGTCAGATATACGGCCCGATCAATATCGCCGCCAATCACGCTCATGGCTACCCAGGGGGTGAAGAGGATTCCAGGACCTACAATGGGGATTTGGTCTAGGATGCCGATGAGGATGGCCAACAGTATCCAGTAGCGGGTACCAATGAGAAAGAGTCCAATACCTGTTATTAGTATGGAGAACAACAGCATCACCACACGGCCCTTAATGTAGCCGAACAAATCTCCACTCACAGTTTCCCGAAACTTTCCCGCTTGATCCCTAGCGCGGGGAGGCACAAGCTGCATGATGGTATTGATGATTAGGTCCTTGTCTCTGGCAATAAAAAACGTGGCTACTAAGCTGATTATGCTGATTAAAATGAAAGATGGGAGACCGGAAAACATACCAAGAACGAGATTTATCAGGTCCTTAGTGCCGTTTTCAAGCGACTCTAGAAAGTCTTTGACGCTCGTTTGTATGTTCTGACTCATGACATTCGGAAGGTTCTCATTGAGGATTTCGATTTGCCCCAGAAGATCCGTACTCAAATTGGTAATAGTTTCCGTGTATTGTGGTAATAATGAACCTAACTCGACTAATTCCCCGATGAGTTGACTGATTACCATAAAGACGCCATAGCTAGCCAAGGCTCCCGCGGCTATAAGCGTGGCAAATACTGCAGGGCCCCGCGGAAAACGTAACCGTCTTTCCAAGACGGCGATGATGGGTTCCAAAATGATGGCAAACGTGACGCCAATGATGAAAGGCAAAAAAGTGGTCGCTAGTTGCTTGGAGAAGAAGATCAGAATGACAGCGGTAAGGATGAATAGAATCAACCGTTTAGGTGTTAAGAGTTCCCGTAAAAAGCTCACCAGCCGACCCCCTTTCGCTTGTTATTCTCAGTATATATTGTTTGGGATACGTATGCAATAACGGGATTGGCCTGACCAAGACAGGCAAAATAAACAAAGACTGGATAACCCAAAAAATTGACACCTTACCCTTTTCTTAGTATAATCAGATGACAATCATTCTTAGAAAGAGGTTCAAAAATGATTGGACAATCCTATCAGAAGAAGGAAAAGATAGTAACTCTGAGTTATTTGTCCTTGGCTGTCCTGCTACTTTTCCAAGCGGCCATGATTGGCGGGATGACCAGCGCCGTGAGCCAAGGGGAGGAAGTCCCCGAGGTGGCGCCGGCAGAAACGTCTACCCCTGTACCTTCTGAAAACGCCAGGCAAACAGTCCAGGCGCCTCACAAATATGTAACGGTATATCAAGCACAGCAAGGTGATAGCCTCTATTGGATCGCTGCGACATATGGCATTTCTGTGCAGGAGTTGAAGGAGCTCAACCATCTAGATGCGGACACCATTAGAGTAGGTCAACGTTTTGTGGTGCCTTTGACTCTTGTGAAGTACTATCCTGCAGGTGTGGCCTTATCGGCACAGGAGGTGGAGTGGTTAGCGCAGATGATCCACGCGGAAGCTCGCGGCGAACCCTACGTAGGGCAGGTAGCCGTAGGCGCTGTGATCATCAACAGAATACTGAGCACGCAGTTCCCCGAGACCCTGCGCGGAGTCTTGTTTCAACGCAATGCGTTTCAACCTGTGCAAAATGGAAGTTTCAACCTAGCTCCTAACGAGAGTGCCCGCAAAGCCGCTTTAGAAGCGTTGAACGGGGTCGATCCCACAGGAGGCGCGCTGTTCTTCTTTAATCCTCGTCAGTCTTCAGACGGTTTTATGCACAGTCGTCCTGCCAAAGTTACGATTGGTAGTCATCGCTTCACAACTTAAAGAGAGGTGCCTTGCGGCACCTCTCTTTTTTTCTAGGACGTGAGACTCGCTGTATCTCTAGCAATGACGAGCTCTTCGTCGGTGGGAATGACAAAAACCCTAACCTTGGAGTCTGGACTGGAAATTTCGATATCTTCTCCGCGCTTCTTGTTATTCCCCTCATTGATGGTAATCCCTAAATAAGGGAGATTCGAGATGAGCTTGGTGCGCAGGGCGGGTGTGTTCTCGCCGATACCTGCTGTGAACACAATGGCGTCCACACCGTTCATTGCAGCCACGTAAGAGCCGATATATTTCCGAATTCGGTACTCATAGATGTCAAAGGCTACTTTACATAGTTTATCATCGTCTTCGATTCCTTTTTCAATATCACGCATATCGCTGACCCCGGCAATACCCAAAAGACCAGAGTGTTTGTTAAGCATTGAATCGATTTCGTGCAGAGAGAGTCCTTCCTTCTTCATGATGTAAAAGATGGCTCCAGGATCGAGATCTCCGCTTCTGGTTCCCATCATGAGGCCCTCGAGAGGAGTGAAGCCCATGGATGTATCAACGGACTTACCTCCTTCTATGGCCGCAATGCTGGCTCCGTTACCTAAATGGCAAGAGATGATCTTCAGATTCGCAACGTCTTTCCCCATCATTTCAGCAACCCGGTTTGATACGTATTTGTGACTCGTCCCATGGAAGCCGTAGCGCCTTACCTTATGACGCTGGTAGATGCTGTAGGGGATTGCATACAAGAACCCATGGGGCGGAATTGTGGAATGGAATGCTGTATCAAAAACCGCTACTTGCGGGGTTTTGGGCATGATTTTTTCAGCGGCCCTGATTCCTGTTACGTTGGCTGGGTTATGTAGGGGAGCCAGTTCGGCCAGGGAATCTAGGATTTCCTTGGTACGGTCGTCAATCAAAACTGAATCAGAGAAAGATTCACCACCGTGAACGACCCTGTGACCAACGGCATCAATCTCGCTCACGTTTTTAATGACACCGTGTTCGCCATGTGTTAGAAGGTTCAAGCACTCCCGTATGGCTACAGTGTGCTCTAGGATTGGCATGGTGTTAGAGATTTTCTCTTTCCCAGCAGATTGGTGGGTGATGATGGCGTTCTCTTGTCCAATCCGTTCGACTCGACCTTCCGCTAAGACTTGCTCGTTTTCCATAGCGTAGAGCTTGTATTTTAGGGAAGAAGAACCACAGTTCAATACGAAAATATTCATGTCTAATCCTCCTTGTCGCCTTCGTCGTCATTTGAGACGGCATCATCCTCGGTATATGCAAGAAAACCCAGGCGTGTCTTAACGCCTAGCCGACCCTCGCGGACGTAACGTCGGAGAAGGGGACAGGGGGCGTAACGAGGACCAAATGTCATCTGCAGTTGCTCCATCCAACTTAGGACCAAATCCAGGCCAAGGCGGTCTGCCATTTCCAAAGGACCTTGCTTCATACCCCAGCTTTCCTTGAGGATCATCTCGGCATCCCGCGCCTCACATACTCCCTCATCAATCAGGTAAGCGGCTTCATTGATCATGACAATTAAGGCTCTAGGATTGACTAGGCCACGGCTTTCTTCAATTTCTACAGCTTGCTTTCCGAGACGCTTGGCAAAAGTTTTGGCAGTCTCCACGGCATGATCACCGGTCCGGTCCCCTCGCACCAGTTCGGCTACGGCCACTTGGGTAACGGGCGGGATAAAATGCAGTCCCACAAGCATGTCGCTCCGCTTGATTTCTCTCGACAAGTCCGAGATCCTCATGGTGGCGCTGGCTGAAATAAAAACCACGTCGGGACGGCATAACTGATCGGCTGTGTGCAACAGTTCTTTTTTGATTTGCATCTGATCCAACGTTGCCTCAACAAGCAAGTCTGCCTTGCCTAGTTCTCTGAGGTCCTGGGTATAACTAATGCGGCCCAAGATGAGCCTCTTTTCGGATTCGGTAATTCCCCATTTGGCTAACTTGCGATCGAGACTCTTTTCAATCCGAGCGACGGCATCTTTTCCTCCGGCTCCTTGCGAAAAAAGTACTACATCATAGCCCTTACTGGCCGCGGATTCGGCAATACCTCTGCCAAGCCGGCCCGCGCCTAGTACTGCAACTCTACGAATGTCCATCCTTCAATACCTCCTATGTTCACTCCTTCACATGATGCTAATTCTAATCTGCCCTCATGTTTCCTGCTTTTTTCCTGCTTTTAGGTTGCTATTTACTCCCGTTATGATAAAATATCCACAAAATGAACGTCGTATTCTAGATACGGAGGGGGCCGCAACGTGGATTTTCAAGAGAAATTTGGGCGAGAAGGGATAACCTTTGATGATGTACTACTGATCCCCATGGCTTCAGAGGTCTTACCATCGGATGTAAGTACGGCAACTTGGTTTACCAAGAAAATCCGTCTTAACATACCGCTAGTGAGTGCAGGCATGGATACTGTTACAGAGTCACGGATGGCAATTGCCATGGCCCGAGAGGGTGGGATCGGAGTCATCCATAAGAACATTCCCATCTACGAGCAGGCAGGAGAAGTAGATCGGGTGAAGCGCTCCGAAAGCGGAGTGATTGTGGATCCCTTTTATTTGAGTCCTCAGCACTTAATTAGTGATGCTTTAGCTTTGATGGCTCGCTATCGCATCTCTGGCGTACCCATTGTGGACAAGGAACGCAAGCTAGTGGGTATCTTGACCAATAGGGACTTGGTCTTTGAGGAGAACGTAGATCAGCCTATTGGCAACGTGATGACCAAGGAAAACTTGGTGACTGCGCCAGTCAATACAACCTTAGAACAGGCAAAATCAATTTTGCACAAGTATCGCATTGAGAAACTCCCGCTCGTCGACGGGAATTATACGTTGCAGGGCCTTATCACGATCAAGGATATAGACAAAGCCCGGCAGTATCCAGATTCGGCAAAAGACGAAGGAGGGCGCTTGGTAGTTGCTGCGGCGGTGGGAGTTGGTCCCGATCGCATCGAACGGAGTACAGCTTTAGTGGATGCAGGGGTGGACGTTCTGGTTATTGATACCGCGCACGGACACTCTAGGGGAGTACTCTCCGTGGTACGGGAGCTGAAGGACCGCTACGGACAGCATGTGGAGATTGTAGCCGGAAACGTCGCTACAGGTGCGGCCACACAGGCCCTCATTGAGGCCGGAGCGGATGGGGTCAAAGTCGGTATTGGTCCAGGATCAATTTGCACCACTCGAGTCGTGGCAGGGGTGGGCGTTCCCCAACTGAGCGCGATTTGGGACTGCGCGCAAGTGGCGGCAAAACATGGCGTTCCTGTCGTTGCAGATGGCGGTATTCGCTATTCTGGCGATATCGTGAAAGCACTAGCGGCAGGTGGCCAGACCGTGATGCTTGGTAGCCTCCTTGCAGGAACGGAAGAGAGTCCTGGTGAGACAGAGATCTACCAGGGGCGCAGCTATAAAGTTTACCGGGGAATGGGTTCACTAGCCGCTATGAAATCAGGGAGTAAGGACCGCTACTTTCAAAGCGATGCCAATAAGTTGGTGCCAGAAGGCATTGAGGGCAGGGTACCATTTAAGGGCTCCCTCCCTGATGCGATATTTCAACTCATCGGGGGTTTGAGGGCTGGAATGGGTTATTGCGGAGCACCCAATCTGGAGAGCCTCTATTTGAATAGTCGTTTCGTGAGAATTACTCCAGCGGGAACCCAAGAGAGTCACCCCCACCATGTGCAGATTACGAAAGAGGCCCCGAATTATCGAATTTAGGAATTACGGACTATGGCAGACCCTCCCACAAGTGCGTACAAGTGGATAAAGGAGGCGATAACCATAGGCTACTCAGATGTGAAGTTTTATTGGAATGCATTACATGGTGAAGCATATCGTTATTGGTGGGAAATCATGACTCGCACGCCCTACGGTGTATACAATGCACGGGTGTCAGGTGGAACGATAGGCCTGAGAAGTTGACGCTAGAAAGGGGCGCAGGTGCGCCCCTTTTATCTTAGGGATTGAGGGTGACCTAGGTGGACCGAAGAATACTACTCGTTACTGGCGTACTTGGAGCATTGCTTTTGATCTCCTTTGTGGCAAATGTGCTGCCTCGAACAGAATCCGTTCGCCTTGGTCTACTAATCCTGCAACAGCTCCTATTTGCTGTGGCAGGTCTACTCGGGTCGTGCCGGCAGAAACTGAAACTGCAACGTAGGGGCATGGTTGCTTGGGGCGTTCTTGCCGGAGTTGGGATTTACTTGGTGAATCGGCTCACGGGCATCCTCAGCCAAGGGATAGCATTGGAGCTTTTTAGCCATGAGCTGGTGCAAAACCTCATTCTGCGGGAAAACGGTGCTGCAGAAGCTCTCCTAACAAGCGACAACCCCCTGATATTCTTCGGTATGGTGCTCCTTTTGACGATTGGAACACCTGTCGGTGAAGAACTCTTTTTCAGGGGATTGCTCTTAAATCTATGGAAGGAGCGCTTCGGGGCCAAAAAAGCGGTGTTTTTCTCGGCGCTGATTTTTGCACTCCTGCACTTTTCCGTGCTTCAGTTCGTCCCCCTTTTAATAGCAGGGATTCTTCTAGGCATGCTCCTTGTACGTTCTGAGAGCATCGCCGTTCCAATGATCGCGCACTGCACCGTAAATAGCCTCGTCTTGATACTCTGGTTCTAAGCTATAGCTTCCAAAATTGATCGACTTCGATCACAAATACGATGGCACCGCCTGCCTCTATCTCAACGGGAACGCCAATGGCGGTAGGCAGTTCAGGCGTCATTTGCGGAATGATTTTCTTACGCGGTGCACACGTGGACTTGATAACACTAATGACGGATTCTACTTGAGTATCCTGGATGCCGATTAAGAGCGTAGTATTGCCTTGGAGAAGAAAGCCTCCCGTACTAGCTAGCCTAGTAGCTTGAAATCCATTATCTATTAATGCCTCCATCAAGAAAGCAACATCGTTGTCCTCGACCACTGTGATCACAAGTTTCATGAGAATTCCCCCTTCCATTCACTCACTAATTTAGACATTCTTCCCGGTATTCCTGTCTAAGTTTGCTTTTCTCGAGAACATTTCGAGGAGCATTCTTCGTAGACACCTATCAGTTTTTCCGCCATAAGCCCAATCGAGTAGTGCTGCTTCGCCCGTTCTTGTCCAAAGGCACCTAATTCCTTCATCTTAACAGGAGAGGGATTTTGCAGATAGGAAGCAGCGTTGCACTGCAGAAAAGGCTCTTTGCTGGCGCGTCCGCTAAAATTCGTTTCTTCGAGTTGCGTCACGTTTTCTGGTGTGACGAGACCGTCCGAAAAGGATCCCAGAACCCAGGCTGGAATACCCCATGCCATAGCCTCTCGTACAGCCCTGCCGCTACCGACCACCAGATCACTTTCCCGAAGTAACGCCCTCACATCATTGACCCATCCATGGGATGTAATCCCTTTGTAGTACCAGTTTCCTGCACTGCTCACATCCCATCCCCAAGCGAGCAGGCTGTTTGTCATACGCCGAAAGTTCTCTTCTTTATCCGGCGTAACTTGGGCTAGGATCAAGACCCGTTTTCGCCAAGGATTTCTCTTAGGATGCTGGCTGGGTAAGACAACTCCGTTTTCCACCACATAGCTGATGGATGCTAGATGGGCAAAGGTCTTCTGCATCTCTAGACTGATCAGAATCACCGCATCTTGCTTGTGCAAAAGCTCAAGGGCGTCAAAATTCAAGTAATGCACAGTGGTAACACTGGGAATCTGCAGTAGATCTCGCAAGGTTGAGGCCAGCGGGAGGGTGTGAACCGAGTGATTATGCACAATCTGGGGATTGGGAAGTAATCTCTGGATGCACTTTTCGACCTTGCTAGGATCGGTGGTGGTGACATAGGGAATTTTGGCCGCTTTGAGCCATCTTGCGTATCTTGGGTCATGAAACTCGTTAATGATTAGAAGCACTTGATGGCCCTGGCGCATGAGTTCTGAGCAGAGATCCTTGACATGCGTTGTCTGGCCGTTCTTGTAGAAGCGAGTGATCATGATAATCCGCAACGGTCATTGTCCTTTCTTAGGTTGTCCCTCGCTCTGAAAAAGCCAAATCCAGCTCAACGCTGGACTTGGGCTCTCCTTACCGATGCTCTCTTTGGGGTTGTGGTGGAAATGGAGGCCAAAACGCACCAGACTCCGCCAGCTCGAACCATTCTGGGCAACCAATGGGAGACACCT
>CAZAJB010000054.1:0-14149 GCA_964485345.1 uncultured Clostridiaceae bacterium | reverse complement strand
AATTGAGTGTTTTAGTCCCAATGGTTGTAGAACAGACAAATCGAGGAGAGCGGGCATTCGACATCTACTCCCGGCTCCTCAAAGATCGTATTATCTTTATCGGTGGGCCCATAGACGATCAGGTAGCCAATCTTATCATTGCGCAGCTCCTGTTCCTTGAATCCGAAGATCCTGACAAGGATATTCATTTGTATATTAACAGCCCAGGTGGGGTAGTCTATTCTGGATTAGCGATTTATGACACGATGCAGTACATTAAGGCCGACGTTTCCACCATTTGTGTTGGTATGGCTGCTAGCATGGCTGCGTTGCTGCTTACGGCAGGAGCCGATGGAAAGCGTTATGCTTTGCCGAACTCTCGCATCATGATTCATCAGCCACTGGGCGGAGCACAGGGGCAAGCTAGCCAAATCGAGATTCAGGCCAAAGAAATTTTGTTCCTGAAGAGCCAGGCAAACAGGATTTTGCAGAAGCACACGGGCCAGCCCCAAGAAAGAATTGAGCAGGACACGGATCGGGATTACTATATGGCAGCTGAAGAAGCTGTGGAATACGGCCTGATTGATGGGGTGCTCACCAAGAAGCAAAATCAGAGCAAAGAAAGTGATCAGCAGTAAGTGACGAGTGAGGTGGGGTGATTAGATGTTCAAATTTGGCGATGAAAAGGGACAGTTAAAATGTTCTTTTTGCGGGAAAATGCAGGAGCAAGTAAAGAAGCTCATCGCCGGACCGGGGGTATACATTTGTGACGAATGTATAGAACTCTGCAACGAAATCATCGAAGAAGAGTTTACCGAAGAACACGATATTGAACTCGATAGCGTTCCCAAGCCGAAGGAGATTAGGGAAGCGTTGGATGAATATGTAATTGGCCAGGATGAAGCCAAGAAAGCTTTAGCGGTGGCTGTCTACAACCATTACAAACGTATCAACAGCAACGATAAGTCTGACGATGTTGAGCTGCAGAAGAGCAATATTCTCATGCTTGGCCCCACAGGAAGCGGCAAGACGTTCTTGGCCCAGACTTTGGCACGCATTCTCAACGTACCCTTCGCCATAGCTGATGCCACGAGTCTGACTGAAGCCGGCTATGTGGGGGAAGACGTTGAAAATATCCTCTTGAAATTGATTCAGGCCGCTGATTATGATGTGGAACGGGCTGAACTGGGCATCATCTACGTTGATGAGATTGACAAGATTGCCCGCAAGTCCGAGAACCCATCCATTACCAGGGATGTATCTGGCGAAGGAGTCCAACAGGCTCTCTTGAAGATTCTCGAAGGAACGGTGGCAAGTGTCCCTCCACAAGGCGGACGCAAGCACCCGCATCAAGAGTTTATTCAGATCGACACCACGAACATTTTGTTCATATGTGGTGGTGCCTTTGACGGATTGGAGAAGATCATCGAACGGCGAATCGGGCACAAGACCATTGGCTTTGGTGCTGACGTCATGACCCGTGAGGAAAAGAAGATTGGTGACATTCTCCGCCAGGCGATGCCCGAAGATTTGCTGCGCTATGGCTTGATCCCAGAATTTATCGGACGCGTACCGGTCGTGTGCACGCTCGATGCTTTAGATGCTGAAGCTTTGGTGCAGATACTCACCGAACCCAAGAATGCTCTGGTCAAACAGTTCCAAAGGCTCCTGCATATGGATGGAGTCGCTCTGGAGTTTGAACCTGAAGCACTGCGCCTGATTGCAGCGAAGGCCTTAGAACAGAAGACCGGTGCTAGGGGCCTGAGGAGTGTTGTTGAGGGAATTATGCTTGATGTGATGTATAATGTTCCCTCAGAAGAACATGTTTCTAAGTGCTTGATTACCCAAGCTTCCGTTGAAAAAGCGGAACAACCCTTAATTGTCCGCAGTAAACCGAAGGGAAAGAGCAAAGAAGAAAGCGCCTAGAAGCATCAATACAGCAAAGATAGCAAAGGATAAGTCGAGACCTTCGACTTATCCTTTTTCTTTCCTCCGGGCATAATAAGGTGTAAGTCTCGGAGAGGAGTGATAATGATAATGGGAATTCTCGGGTTGATCAATCTGTTTTTTGCTATTGTCATTGGTCTGTATTTTTGGAATCTCCTGCGGCAACAGCAGGGCAACAAGTCTGCTGTTGATCGGGAATCGCGCAAGGAAATGGATAAACTGAATCGCCTTAAGGCGATTTCCCTGACGGAGCCACTCTCAGAAGTGACAAGGCCACGGGATTTTCGCGAAATCATTGGGCAAGCTGACGGCCTCAAGGCGCTCAGGGCAGCCCTGTGCGGTCCAAACCCCCAACATGTCATTGTCTACGGGCCGCCGGGAGTTGGCAAAACCGCGGCTGCCCGAGTGGTCTTAGAAGAGGCCAAGGCAAACCCCCTGTCTCCTTTCAGGGATGATGCAGTCTTCGTAGAAGTAGATGCCACGACCGCCCGCTTTGATGAGCGGGGTATTGCCGATCCGCTCATGGGATCCGTTCACGATCCCATCTACCAAGGGGCGGGTCCACTGGGAGTTGCGGGAATCCCCCAGCCTAAGCCAGGCGCGGTGACCAAGGCCCATGGCGGTGTACTTTTCATCGACGAAATCGGCGAGCTTCACCCCACGCAGCTTAACAAGTTGTTGAAGGTCTTAGAAGACCGAAAAGTCTTTCTAGACAGCGCTTACTACTCTTCAGAAGACACGAATATTCCCGCTCATATTCACGAAATCTTCGAAAATGGGCTACCTGCAGATTTCAGGCTAATTGGAGCTACAACCAGAATGGCTACGGAACTCCCTCCGGCGCTGAGATCCCGTTGCCTAGAGGTGTTTTTCCGCAACTTAAGCGCCGAAGAAATCGGAGTGATCGCGGGCAATGCTGCTGCCAAGATAAGCTTCCCCATGGGCACGGAAGCCCTTGGGGAAATCAAACGCTTTGCCAGTAATGGTCGGGATGCCGTGAATATTGTCCAAATTGCAGCGGGCGTTGTGACTGGCGAAGGACGTAAGTCGATTGAAAAGGGCGACATTGAATGGGTCCTCAACTGCGGCCAATATACTCCGCGGCCCCAGAGTCAAGTGCGGCAGGATCCCACCGTAGGCGTAGTCAACGGTCTTGCCATGTATGGGCCGAATATCGGTACTGTCATTGAAGTGGAAGCAACGGCAATTCTCGTGGGTGCAAATCAAGGACGTATGCAGGTCACGGGTGTGATGGAAGAAGAAGAATTCGGGAGACATGGCCGCACCATGCGCCGTAAATCGCAAGCGCGTTGCTCGGTGGATAATGTCTTGACCGTCTTGAAATCCTCTTTGGGATTGCGTCCGCAGGATTATGACATCCACATCAACTTTCCCGGTGGGATTCCGGTAGATGGTCCATCTGCAGGAGTTAGTATGGTTACTGCAGTGGCTTCGGCCATCACCAATCGTCCGGTGACGAGTCTCGTGGCCATGACTGGGGAAGTGACAATTCATGGTCTGGTTAAAGGCGTCGGTGGTGTGGTCCCTAAAGTCCGGGCAGCTGTAGAGTCGGGACTCACGAAAGTACTAATTCCTGCAGACAACTGGCAAGAGATCTTTCAAACCATAGTTGGAACTGACGTGGTTCCAGTCAGAAAGATAGGGGATGTGGTCGAGCATGTACTCTTGCATCCGGTTGAGGAGCCTGCTGCAACCCCCATGGGTCTCCGAGCACCGAGTGACTTATTAGGAGCATCTCCTAAAATCTCTCCGGGGATAATTCCCTGATTTTCCAAACTGTGATACAATGAATACAAATCAACAATCTGGGGGTGTAGAAATGGTACAACAAACCTTTTCAAAGTCTCTTCCGTTGCTACCACTCCGTGGAACGCTGGTGTTTCCCCACATGGTTACACCGCTTGAAGTGGGGCGTGAGCGCTCCATTGAAGCCGTCGAGCAGAGCATGCTCAGGGATGGGCGTATTGTCTTAGCAGCACAGCATCAATTGGCCGTGGAAGATCCGCAGCCTGAAGATATTTATGATGTCGGAACTTTATGCGAGATCAAGCAGCTCCTCAAGGTGCCGGAGGGGCAGATCCGAATCTTGGTGGAGGGTCTCTCAAGGGTAAATCTTGAACACGTCGATGATGCTGACGGTTACTATGAAGCACTTGTAACGGTAGTTCCTGAGACAAATGGAGAGATGGATAGGTACGAACGAGAGGCCCTAACGCGCTCTGTAGGCCAGGAATTCGAGAAATATGTGCGCCTCAGCAAGAAGATCCCGGCAGAGGTTCTGATGTCGGTAAGCAGTATTGAGGATGTGCACCGTTTTGCTGACACGATTGCCAGTCAGCTGAATGTAGCTCTCAAGGACAAACAAAGTTTGCTAGAGGTGTTCCCTGTGGATAAGCGTCTAGAAGCCATTTTAGGCTTGCTTTACCGCGAGGGAGAAATCCTCGGGCTAGAGAAGAGCATTCAACAGCGCGTGCGTAAGCAGATGGAAAAAGCTCAAAGGGAGTACTATCTCCGCGAGCAAATCAAAGCGATCCAAGTGGAGCTCGGCGAGCGGGATGAAAAAGGCGGATCGGAGATTGAAGAGCTGAAAGAGAAGCTGGAGAAAAGAAAACTGCCCAAGGAGGCAAAATCCAAGGTTCTCCATGAGATTCATCGCCTAGAACGCATGGCTCCCATGGCAGCCGAAGCTACAGTTGTTCGCAATTATATCGATTGGATGCTTGCTTTACCCTGGTCCAAAAGGACCAAGGACCGCCTCGATCTGAACCGGGCAGAAGAGCTCCTTGATCGCGATCATTATGGTTTGGAGAAGGTCAAGGAACGGATTCTGGAGTTTTTGGCCGTTCGGCAACTGACCAAGTCCTCTAAGGGACCTATCCTGTGCCTTGTTGGGCCGCCTGGAGTTGGAAAGACATCCCTCGCCCAATCGGTGGGCACAGCGCTAAATCGCAATTTTTCCCGTCTATCCTTGGGCGGTGTGCGCGATGAGGCTGAAATACGGGGCCACCGCCGCACCTATATTGGCTCCATGCCAGGGAGAATGATTCAAACGATGAAGACAGTGGGTAGCCTCAATCCGGTGATTGTTCTGGATGAAATTGACAAACTGGCTTCCGATTTTCGGGGCGATCCAGCATCAGCCCTTTTGGAAGTCCTTGATCCCGAGCAAAATCATGGTTTTGGCGACCATTATCTAGAGGTACCATTCAATCTGTCTGAGGTGCTCTTTATTACCACGGCGAACGTCCTGCACTCCATCCCACCAGCGTTAAGAGATCGGATGGAAGTGATAGAAATCCCTGGTTATACCGAGTATGAGAAGTTCGAAATTGCCAAGCGCCATCTCTGGCCGAAACAGCTCAAGAACAATGGCCTGAACGAGGAGCAACTGCAAATTTCCGACAATACGCTGTACAGAATCATCCGGGAGTATACGAAGGAAGCTGGTGTACGGACGCTAGAGAGGCGCCTGGGCACCGTGTGCCGCAAGGTGGCCACGGAGATCGTCAAGGGGCAGATCGCGGCGACCAAAGTGAACGTCGGCAACTTACACAAGTACCTGGGAGTTCCTCGTTATCATCATAATGTCATCGATGAAGAAGATAAGGTTGGCGTGGCTACAGGCCTAGCCTTTACACAGGTTGGCGGTGAGACTCTGACGATTGAAGTGACAGTAGTCGATGGGAAAGGCAAGCTGACCTTGACGGGAAAACTCGGAGAAGTCATGCAAGAATCGGCGCAAGCTGCCTTAAGCTACTTGCGTTCCCGTGCTGCGGATCTGGGGATCGATTCGAGATTCCATGAATCCCACGATATTCATATGCACATCCCTGAAGGTGCAATTCCCAAAGACGGCCCTTCAGCGGGTATCACAATTGCCACCGCTCTGGCCAGCGCCTTGACGAATCGCCCGGTCAGGCACGAGCTTTCCATGACAGGCGAAATAACGTTGCGCGGTAGGGTGCTACCCATTGGTGGTGTGAAAGAAAAGCTTCTAGCAGCGCATAGGGCAGGGATCAGCCATGTCTTGCTACCGGCAGAAAATGCCAAGGATCTAGAAGAAATTCCCTCTAGTGTCCTAGGAAAGCTACAGATCACCTTGGTTGAACATATGGATGAGGTTTTGGCTTATGCCCTCTACCCTGAGGCCATCAGTGAACAACCATTACCCTTCATAGTTCCTGATGTGACGCCTGTCATGAATGACGAATCTTGGATGGGAGAATAGTTCGATGGGGTTGAATTTACAGGACGCGGAGTTTTTGACCAGTGCAGTCGATGCTCGAGGATACCCGGGCCATAGTTTCAAAGAGATCGCCCTTGTAGGCAGGTCAAATGTGGGGAAATCCTCCCTGATCAACACTTTGGTTGGCCGCAAGAAGTTTGCCCGCACATCCAATCAGCCGGGACGAACCCAGACTATCAATTTTTACCGGGTGGATACACTTTGTCTGGTGGACTTACCTGGCTATGGATTTGCCAAAGTGCCCGAAGGAGTTCGGAAGAAATGGGGGCCCATGATTGAGGGTTACCTCACAGACCGCTCTAATTTGCTTGGAGTTCTACACTTGGTTGACGTCAGGCATCCGCCTACGGCAGATGATGTTACTATGAATTCTTGGTTGCGGGAGATGGACATGCCCTATCTCTTGATTGCGACCAAGCTCGACAAAATAAGCCGCGGAAAACAGGGACAGCATGCCAAAGTGATTCGAGAGGGTCTTGGGGTAGACCCGGTGCTTTTTTCTGCTGAGTCCAGGCAGGGTCGGGATCAAGTTCTGGCAGTCCTGCGGCAATGGTTAGCCTAGGGCGGCCTTTAGGCTAGAAGCAGGAGTCCGGGGTTAGTGCGAAGAAGTGGGGGGCAATTTGGGGGATGGAGGTGTGTCTGTGTGTCTGCGCAGTCACGGAGTTCTAAACGTGTGCATCGTAGTATGTACGCGGTTGGATTAATTACGCTCGTCTTGGGAGTCGTCTTTTTCGACGGGTTCGACCAAACCAATTGGCTTGTTATGTTGTTCTTTACCGCCCTTGCCCTGTTCTTGCAGGATAGTGCAGTCAACGTAAGCGAGAGTAGTGCCATTTCGCTAGGAATCACCATCATTCTTCCCATGATTTACTTGTGTGGTGCTACACCAGCCATGTTGGTCTCTGCAATCAAGGGGCTTTGGGATGGTGTAAGACAGCAAAAGTCGTGGCAACGAACGATGTTCAACTCGTCCCAATTTGCCTTGTCGACGGTCTTGGCAGCCATTACCTTTGATTACATGGGCCCCCGGTTTGGGCCAACGAGGCTTGGCGTAGCCTTGGCTTTAGCGGGAGCAACAGTGGTGTACATCGTCTGCAACAAGTCTCTGGTGTCGTTTATTGGGTCCGTCCGTAAAGGGACGGCTTGGACCGCGGAGATGGTAGCAAGGATGGGGACGGCCTTTTATAGTCATGTCACGAGTGGGTTCATTGGGATCATATTCACCTTCTTTATTATGGGTTATGACTACTGGGGCTTGATCCTTTTTTCCGCTCTGGTAGTCATTCTTTCATACTTGCTGAACGCAGCGTCTGAGGTCAGCGTGGAGCGGGATCAGCGGGAGCAATTGGAAGGAGAACTCGTCCTAGACGAAATGACTGGGGCTTTCAATTTCCGCTACTTGAATAATTGGCTGTGTGAACCTTCAGACGAGGCGATCAGTCTGCTGTTCTTGGACGTCGATAACTTCGCTACCTATAACGACATCTATGGGCATGAGGAGGGCAATGCGGTCCTCAGGATGTTAGTAGACACTGTTAAGCAAAGCGTCCGAACTGGTGATAGCGTTATTCGTTATGGGGGCGATGAGTTTGTCGTACTCTTGCGGGGGATGGATGCCTTGGGAGCGAGGCGAGTTGCTGGGCGGATTAGGGGAAACTTGGCTTTATCCAAGGGTGCGAAGAGTGCAAAACCTATAACTGTTTCTCTTGGAATCGCGGTGAAGCCCGACCACACTACAGACAAAAGGCTGCTTCTTCTACATGCAGACCAAGCGATGTACCTAGCCAAAGAGGCAGGAAAAGACAATATCCAGATGTGGAAAGAAACCGCGACCACGGGCACCACGGGATATGCCTTGACCTCGGAGTAGTGTCTTTTTTCATCAGTCTCCCTGCACTGGCAGGATATTGGTGTTTTGCAAAGAAATTACCAATAACTGTGCACAAGCGGTTGGGGGTGTAGGGGTGTTAGACAGCGCGATTGACAGGCGATCGAACCGTAACATTGATGCCATAACCATCACGACTTTCGTGCTGGGCATCGTATTTTATCGCGGCATTCCTGCAGGAAGCTGGCCGTTTATCCTTGTCCTAGGAGCCCTGCAGGTGTACTTGCATGGTGTTTCCGTGCGAATTGGCGAACGTACCGAAATTTCACTGGGGACATCTGCCGTACTCCCCATGATGTTTTTTACGGGCATTACAGCATCCATGATCATCTCTGTATTCTTGGGGATTTATGATGGAGTTCGCAACAAGAAACTGTGGCGGCGTACCATGTTCAATTCCGCACAATTTGCCCTTTCCACTTTAGTGGCGATACTATTCCTTGAGTACTTGCTTTCGGCTCTGGGAGATAGTAGTTTTGGCTTTGCCCTGGCCCTGATCCTTACCACTTGCCTCTACATTTTCTGCAATATTGGTTTTGTGGGTCGCGTCGTGGCTATTTGGCGAGGCGTCTCTTGGTACACCCAGATCAAACTAATGCTCAAAGTCACTTTTTTAAGTAGCCTGAGCAGTGCTTTTATTGGGATTGTCTTTACCTATTTTGTCCTGAGCTACGGGTTTTGGGGTCTTGTGGCATTTTCGTTCCTGTTGATCAATATCTCTGGATTATTGAAGGCGGCTGCGGAAGTCAGTGCGGAGCGAGCGCGCAGACAAGAAATAGAAGAGGAACTGATCATCGATGAGATGACGGGCGCCTATAATTTCCGCTATCTAAACAACTGGTTGAACAATCCCTCCGATGATGAGCTTAGCCTACTATTTATTGATATTGATGACTTCGCCGGCTTCAACAACACCTATGGCCATGCAGAAGGTGATAAGGTTTTGGCACGCTTGGTGGAGACGATCAACGGAAGTATCCGAGCCGATGACCAAGTCATTCGTTACGGTGGCGATGAGTTCGTGGTATTCTTGCGGAAAATGGATTCCAAAGGTGCAAAGAGCGTGGCTGAGCGCATTATGCAGAATCTCAGCCGAGTTAGTAATCCAGCCTGGGCACAGCCTATTACGGTGTCCTTAGGAATTGCGGTTAAACCCAAACACACCAGGGATAAGAGGGAGCTCCTCCTATTTGCTGACCAGGCGATGTACAGGGCCAAGAACCTAGGGAAGAGTCAGATTCAGATGTGGAATATTGTAAACGACTCTGCCTAAGCGTGCCACAATTTGAGCGCCGGGCTATGTCAGGCCTGGATTTGAAGAGTTATTCTGGTCCTAAGGGCCGCTGCATTGGAGGTAGAGACGTGAATGCGCTATTTGATTACAGTACGCTCCTAGCGGAGACTTTGCAGGAACACAAGAAACAGGCAGAGCGGGGTCAAGTAGCCTCTTATATTCCGGAGCTGAAAAAGGCGGACCCTAGGATGGCTGGTATAGCCTTGATGACTACAAGAGGATTGTTTGAAGCAGGCGATACCGATGTGTATTTTACACTTCAGAGTATCTCAAAAGTGATCAGCCTCTTGATAGCCCTTGAACACCGCGGTGCGGAGGCTGTTTTTGCTAAAGTGGGCTCTGAACCTACTGGTGATTCTTTTAACAGCATTGTCAAATTAGAGACTTCCGAGCAAAAGCCGCTGAACCCTATGATCAACGCTGGTGCCATTGCTGTTTGCTCTCTGATTCCCGGTCAGAGCGTAGAGGAGCGTTTTGCCCTGCTTGCCGATCTGCTCGAGAGTATTCTTGGTCGCCCGATCCAGATCGATGAATCTGTCTATATGTCGGAAAAAGAAACTGGTCATCGTAACCGTGCCCTGGCCTATTTTCTCAAGGACATCAACGGTTTGGAAGGCGATGTGGAAGAAGTACTCGATCTTTATTTTCGCCAATGCTCAATTTTAGTAAATTGTGTTGACCTAGCCCGCATAGGCATGTTTCTGGCTACGAAAGGTATAAATGAGGCCGGTTCGCCTATCGTGTCCGCTAACGCAGTTCGCTTAGTTTCTACATTTATGGTTACCTGCGGGATGTATAATGGTTCAGG
Source organism: uncultured Clostridiaceae bacterium (assembly GCA_964485345.1). GTDB lineage: Bacteria > Bacillota > Limnochordia > Darwinibacteriales > Darwinibacteriaceae > UBA5420. Next base: position 3,966 of record CAZAJB010000054.1, on the reverse strand, counting down.
CGAATTTGCCATTCAGGTGGGGATTCCCGCCAAGAGCGGTATCGCGGGCGGTATCTTAGGAGTGGTTCCAGGCCAATACGGTGTGGCCACCTATGGGCCGGCCTTAGATCGTAAGGGAAATAGCGTGGTAGGTATAAGCATGTTACGACGCTTGTCGGAGGTTCTAGACTTCAGCATCTTTTAGGGGAGAGTGCGATGGGTACTGAAAGCGTTACTTTTTCCACGAGGCGGTTTTTACTGGGCAAGGCAGGTCCTTTTCCGCGCCTTGTCTTTCGTGAAGAAGTCATGCTCGCTTTGGATCAGTTCTCCCATCTCCATTCCCAGGGCGAGCATGGCGGATTTTTGGTGGGTCGCAAGAAGGACATCAAGACTGCGGAACAGTACGAGATCATGGTCGAGCGGTTTGTGCCAATCCCGCAGAGAAGTGATGCTACGCGTCTTGTCATCCACCCCGACCATAATAAGACGGTTGAACTGGCCCTAAAAGCGGGAGAAGAAATTGTGGGCTGGGCCCATACCCATCCGGGGTTCGGCGTATTCCTTTCCAACTTTGACAAAGAACAACACCAGCGGTTTTTCCCCCTCCCATGGCAGGTTGCCTACGTCATGGACACACAGGCCCAGGAGCGAGTTGCCTATCGCCTAGTTGAAGGGGAGTGGAAGCGGCTTGAGGGATACTATGTCTTGAGGGATATGGCCAATAATGAGGTGGGTGTCACTTCCCAGAATCGCTCCGGTCCATGGCTGAGAATCGTGGTAGCCGTTTTGACCTTGGCGCTCTTGGTAGCGGGTGTAACGATGGGAGTACCTGTCATCCGCGATCTGCTTCACAAGCCAGAACAAAGTGACCAGCAGGTTTCTAGTCCCGAACATGGCGTGGGCGTGGCCAATCTTCCAGCCCAGGCAGGATCTGAATCTGCACCTGTCGTACCACCGCAGAGTGCTCCAGAAACTGGGGCTGAGGAAGCAGCTGCAGTCACACCGAGTACAATCTCAATCGCACCACCATCATCGGTGCCGCGTTATATTGAGTATGTAGTCCAGCGTGGTGACACCCTCTGGTCGATTGCAGGAGATTTGTGGGGCGATTCTAGTTTGTTTCGTCTCATCGCGGAGGAAAATGACATTAGTAATCCCGCTTCCATTGGGGTAGGTACGGTTTTGCGCGTTCCCGTCGATGCCAAAGAAAGATAATTGAATTGTCAGACACTATGCTTTAAAATTCATAAAAAGTGAAAAATAAGCAGGACTTCCTCATTTTGCCCCGAATTTCATCTACTACCAGGGGGGTTGAGGAGGTATGCTTATGAATCGTTTAGATCCTTTATTTGTAGAGTCATCATTAGAACTTTTGGATCGTGAGTGCAAGGGGTACCCTCACTTGAGGGTGAAAATCGCTATTGATTGCGCGGAAAAGGGTTATGCGACCCACGAGCAAATTGCTGATTTCTTGGCCTTACCTACCGAACGCTGGAAGGACTTCTTTGATCACTTCCAGGAAGGTGATATCGCAAGGATTCCCAGCGATCTGCGAAATGTGGTCCCCCCTCGGGATCTGCGCTTCCTGACGGGGTTTACGGACGAACAGCTGAATATCTTAGAACGAGCGTTGGATGTACCTTTCTTGATGGCGAAATGCGTCGATGACGAGCACCCTTTGCTCATTGAACTGCGAATCCTCATGATTTTCGGGGTCTTATTGGTAGGAACGCATAATGAGTTCAAGAAGTATTCTTTACGGTGTATCTGGTAAAAAAGAAACAGAGTCGACTTGCCTTGCGGCGAGCCGACTCTTCCTTTGTTTAGTCTTGTTTTTTCTCTGCGATATCTGTTTTGATTCTGGCCAAAAAATCCTCTAGGTCCAGGGAACCAAGATCGCCTTGCCGCCGATGGCGGACGGAAACTTGGCCGGCTTCCCTTTCCTTCTCCCCTACCACCAACATAAAGGGGATCTGCTGCAACTGCGCTTCGCGGATCTTCTTGCCGAGCTTTTCTCCTCTGCGATCCACCTCAACCCGGATGCCAGCTTGGAAGAGGGTTTCTTCTACCTGGTTGGCGTAATCTAGGTAGTCGTCACCAACGGGAATGACCTGCACCTGAATGGGGGCGAGCCAGGTGGGGAAGGCTCCTGCTGTGTGTTCTACTAAGATGGCCATAAAACGCTCTAGGGCACCGTAGAGAACACGATGAATCATCACAGGGCGCTTGCGCTCGTTGTTCTCGTCTGTATAGGTGAGATCAAAGCGCTCGGGCATGGCGAAATCCAATTGAATGGTAGCGCATTGCCAAGTCCGTCCGATACTATCCTCCAAATGGAAGTCGATTTTCGGCCCGTAGAAGGCTCCATCACCCTCATTGACAACGTAGTCCAGCTTCTTGGCTTCTAGAGATTGTCGCAGCGCTTCAATGGCCACATCCCACATGGCGTCTTCTCCGATGGCATTTTCGGGCTTCGTAGAGAGCTCCACATGGTACTTAAAGCCAAAGGTGCGATAAACCTCATCAACGAAATCGATAACCCCTTCAATCTCCTCCTGGATTTGTGAGGGAAGCATGAAAATGTGGGCATCATCTTGTGTAAAGGCCCTAACCCGCATCAATCCATGGAGCGTTCCAGACAACTCGTGCCGATGCACCAGGCCCATTTCGGCCATGCGAATGGGTAGATCGCGATACGAATGAAGCTTACGCTTATAAACCAGCATCGATCCCGGGCAATTCATGGGTTTAATGGCAAAGGTTTGCTCGTCTATGGTGGAAAAATACATATTATCCTTGTAGTTCTCCCAATGCCCTGAACGATGCCAGAGATCCTCATGGAGCATAATGGGGGTTTTGATCTCTACATAGCCGTGTTTGCGATGCTCTTCACGCCAATAGTCTTCAAGTACATTACGCAGCACCATGCCCTTAGGATGGAAGAAGGGGAAGCCAGGTCCCTCCTCTTGCAGGCTAAAAAGATCAAGCTTCCTACCCAGGACTCGGTGGTCGCGCTTGGCGGCTTCTTCGAGCATGCGCAAATGCCCTCGGAGGTCCTTACCATTTAAGAAGGCCAAACCGTAGATTCGCTGCAACATAGGCTTCCTAGAATCGCCCCGCCAATAGGCGCCGGCAATACTTTGTAGCTTAAAATGCTTCACCTTCGATGTGGACTCGAGGTGGGGTCCCCTACAGAGATCCATAAAGTTTCCCTGACGGTAGATACTGACTTCATCGTCGAGTCCCTCAAGGAGTTCTAACTTGTAATCTTGGTTTTGATCTGCAAAAATCTCGACTGCTTCCCGATTTGTTAGTTCTTCCCGTACGATGGGAATATCTTCGGCGATAATCTTCTCCATTTCAGCTTGAATCTTCTCGAGGTCTTCTGGAGTAAACCGATGCTCCAAATCAAAGTCGTAGTAGAATCCGTTTTTTATCACGGGTCCAATCGCGATCTTTGTCTCGGGCCAGAGCCTCAAAACAGCTTGTGCCATAATGTGGGCAGCCGTATGGCGCATGACCTCCTCTTGATTAATCATTTCGATGTTTTCATCCACGACTATCGCTCCTCTCTTCTAGAAATAAAAAAACCTCCATCCACATGGGACGAGGTTGTCGCGGTTCCACCCAAATTGACTGGCTTGGGCGAATTACTGCCCAAGACAAATCCACTCTTGCAGTGCATATAACGGTGCCTCCGGCCTGGCTTACTGTGGCAATGTCCCATCGCGCCTTTCAGCTGGCAACTCCTAGGTGGTTTTCACCAAAACGCCCCTTAGGGAGCTCTCAGCGCCTTTAGCCACTTGGGCAGGCACCCCCATTTTCTGTCAGGTTAGTTGTGGTTACTCTTCCTAATCATCGTTTTTCTCTATGTCCATAAGAATAGTTCTCTTTAGTGCGTTTGTCAAGGGCTATTTCGTCAAGGGGCTATTGGAAGAGAATGAGGGCGATGTACTCCAGAGGTTCCTCACCAATGTTCTTCATGCC
>CAZAJB010000053.1:6002-14173 GCA_964485345.1 uncultured Clostridiaceae bacterium | reverse complement strand
TCCACGCTGATGGTAAGCCGAGTTTGGCCAAGTACATGTCCATGTGCGTGTTGCCGGCGTTCATGGCTGAAGTCTCTCGCCAACAAGGCGAGGCAGACCCATTAGAGTTCGGCTCCCTTGACACCAAGTATAGCTACTTTCTCCTTGAGGCGCTGGATGCTTTCATCTATGAGGTTTCGCACCATGGGAATTCCAGCTCCCTGATGCTTACTAGTCTAGAGAACCGCATCGCCATTCAGTTGATTCGAGATGGCAAGCCCGCACCACATTGGCGGATAGGCTCCGAGCCCCACATAGAAAACATCGTCCAAGAGGCTTGTAGGTATATCGAGACTTACTACACCAGCAATATTACGATCAAGGATATTAGCGACGCGATTTTCGTCAGCCCTTCCTACCTGCAAAAGATCTTTCCGAGAATAGTAGGGAAGACCCCTCACCAGTATATTCTGCAGTGCCGTCACCGCAAAGCCTGCGGCATGCTGGTCAAAACAAAGATTTCTATGGAAGAAGTAGCCAGGCAATGCGGCTTTGTTAACAGTTCTCATTTCTCGACCACCTTTAAGCAAGTCGAAGGCATTTCTCCCCTAGCTTATCGGAAAGCTCATCTCCAGCGTTAGTGAAAGGCCCCGCCGTGCATATAGCACAGCGGGGCTTTCTAGCGGGTTCACTACTTCAATAGTGTGTATTTTCCGATGAGGGGCAGTTCCTTGGCATTGCCGTTCAGGCCGTTCACTAAGCCTATGACACCTAGGAGCACAAGGGCAATGGTGAAAAATGGTAGAAGGATCCAGCCAATAATGGGGATGAGGCCGAGAATGATGTTCCCTGCGATTCCGGTAATCCAGAGGAGTAAGGATTGATTCGCGTGAAACTTGGCGTACTCCGAATCGGGGCAAGTGATCAGGGGTAGGAAGAACAGGAGGTAGGCAAGGCCCGCCATGGTTTTGTTCTTCTCCACATCGTCAGCGGAGAAAAGAGGGATTGTCTTTTCGCTTTTTGTTGATTCATTTGCTTTCATCTGTTTAACCTCCAATTAGACTCCTTCTATCCTTCTATGTTACCACGAGCTTCCCTGCCATCCTTTGCAGACTCGAGCCTGTTTTTTGCGGAATCCTCTTCAAAAAGGGCACGGGCGCGCAAGAGTTCTTCCCCCATTTTCTCCTGGTTGTTCTCAGCAATAAAGCACTCTAAAGACCAAACGCCGCCATAGCCACTCTCCCTCAGGGATGAGACTATGCGCCTCAGGTCTAGATCGCCTTTACCGATCTGCAGGTGCATTTTCTCCGCGCTGCCATCAGAGAGATGGAGGTGGGCAATGTGTAAGGCGCCTTTGTCTATGAAATCTAGCACTTGCTCAGTGTCTCTGATATGGGTCACATCGAGGGTAACCCACTTTTCGTTGCTGTCAAGGTCCCCAAAAAGTCGATTCAGATCGTCCCAATACTTGACTGAAACAACGTCCTTGTCGCTATCCATATTTTCAACCGTGGCCAAGACAGCCTGTTCTTTGGCGTAATCCAAGACTCTGCGCATCGAATCGATCTGCAGAGCCCAATGAGACTCAGGGTTTTCCAACACCGAGAATCTACTTCCCGGATGAATTACGATCAGTCTTGATCCAAGATCTCGAGCTAAATCAATGGCCTGGAAGGTTTGGCGCAGGGACTCCTCTCGAATTCCCTTGTTCGGGCTCGTGATGCTAATATCCATGATCGGGCAGTGGATAGTGGACTGCAAATCGAGGCTCGTCAGCGCCTCGCGTAGATCTGCAGTACTAGCTCCTTTCGCTTCATCCCAAGCATGATCTGCCCAGATTTCGGCGCAATCGAAACCAGAGCTCTTGATCAACTCCAAAGCTTCCAGAATAGGCCTGTGGAAGAATGTCATGGTAGTGACGCCAAATAACATCCGTGCACCTCCTTTAATACTTGACTCCGGTAAAGGTTAGACTCTCCACAAACTGTTTTTGTGCTGACAAGAAGGCAATCATGATGGGTAAGGTGGCCAGCACCGAGGCTGCCATCATCATGGGCCAGTCTGGATAGATGTCAGAGCGCATCAGGGAGAGTCCGACTTGTAGTGTACGCATGGAATCTCGATTGATGATGATTAGGGGCCACATAAAATCGTTCCAGGCGCCCATAAAGGTAAAGAGTCCAAGGGATGCTAGGGCTGGCTTGCTTAAGGGAAGGATAATCTTGGTCAGCACCTGAAAACGGCTACATCCATCGATGATACCCGCTTCTTCTAGGGATTCTGGCATGGATAAGAAAAATTGCCGCATCATAAAGGCTCCGAAGGGTCCCGCCAAAAAGGGAAGGGTGAGCCCGGCGTAGCTGTCAATGAGCCCTGCCTTGCGGATTAGAATATAGGACGGAATGATGGTGGCTTGGGACGGTATCATCATGGCCGCGAGGTAGATCATAAAGACCAAGTTCCGGCCGACAAACTTCAGGCGCGCGAAGGCATAGCCCGCTAAAACACTGGTGATGAGCTGAATGATGGTGATGATCGTGGAGACAAAGACGCTGTTGAGTCCATACCGCAAGAAGGGTTGCTCTGTGAAGGCTCTCCCGTAGCCGGAGAGGGTTAGGGTCGAAGGCAACCAGCTCATTTCATAGGTAAAGACCTCATCGGCTTCTTTAAAAGAGGAGAGAACCATCCAGGCAAAGGGTATGAGCATAACGATGGCCATGGCAAACAGGACCAAGTAGACGACAAATTTCTTGATTCGCATGGAGCCCCTCCTTTCTTACACCTCAGTCTTAATGAGGCGGTTTTGGATTAAAGTTAAAACCAAGATGGCCGCGAAGAGCACCCAGGCTACGGCCGACGCATAGCCACTACGATAGAACTCGAAGGCCTGCTGGTAGAGGTAGTAGACGACTACCATGGTGGAGTTCGCAGGACCGCCGCCCGTCATGACATAGATCTGACCAAAGACCTGCATACTCTTGATCATGCTCACGATGAAGGCAAAGCCGATGGGTCCCCTCATCATGGGGATGGTAATATAGCGGAGCTTCTGGAAGGGCGTTACACCGTCTAGACTGGCACTCTCATAGATATCGGCGGGGATATTTTGCAGCCCCGCCAAGAAGATCACCATATTGAACCCGAGGTTTTTCCAGATACTCAGCAAGATCACAGATGGCATGGACCAGGCGGGATCGGTAAGCCAACCAGGTCCCGCGATCCCAAGAAGCCCTAGGAGATTATTGATCAGCCCGTAATTGGGCTCCAACATCCAAGTCCAGACAATCGATACAGCGACCATAGAGGTAACCACCGGGGCGAAGAAGGATGCTCGAAAGAAGCTGCGAAAGCGCAGTTGATTATTGAGTAAGACTGCAGTACCTAAGGATAAGGCAATTCCAATGGGCACAACTCCGATGGTGTACTGGAGGGTATTCTCCACCGCCTTTTGGAATGTGGGATTCTGCAGGAGGTTGCTGTAGTTGGCAAGCCCTACATAGGTGCGATTGGAAGAGAGCAAGGATGCGTTGAAAAAGCTTAGATACAGGGAATACACGATGGGGTAAACGGTAAAGGCTGCAAAGATAATGAACGAGGGCAAGAGAGCCAAAAGGGCCGTCTTGGTCTGTTCGTTACCGAGTCGTTTCCACCTAAAATGCATGCTAGCCTCCTCCTTCCTTCCTTAACAATACGCCAAAACAACCTGAGGGGCAAGGGGGATCAAAGAAAAGGATCAAGACCAATTTCAGCCTTGACCCTTCCTCAGTGGAGGTTCATCTATCACGAACTTCTTGGTAAGGATTGCTTCCATGCTACCGCTTCGCTTGCGTAATCACCGCAGAGTTGCCATTGCCGATCTGGGTGATTCCTGCGGAAAAGTTGTTCCCGCTTTGTTGGATCTTGGCTGTATTGGCATCTCCAGCTTGGTATATTCCTGCCCAGTTGCCCGTGCCTGCCTGGTGGGTTGCGGCTACATTGCCGTTGCCCAACTGGTAGACACCTGCCCAGTTTCCCACACCACTTTGCCACTGCCTTGCAACGTTGCGATCTCCGTTTTGGTATAGATAGGCCCGATTGTCCTCGCCTTCCTGGACTTGTTCGGAACTATTGTCATTTCCATCTTGGTAGACATACGCCAGATTTTCAAAGGGTTCTACTGCATCTTCAGAAGACCGGAAAAAGTCACGAAACCAATCTCCCAATTCGATTGGTAGCATAAGTTCAGGGTCTTGGGCCAAGGCGCCTGTGCTGGCAAACATGCCTGCTATGAGTAATGCCAATACAAAAAACATGATTCTTTGCTTCAATACTCTTCCTCCTCGGGTAACCCGGCTATCTAGTTAACTAGATCCGTGGCTTTGTGTCCCCACCTCACAATGGGTTTACCTTTGTCAACAAGAAGAACGGTTACGTTCGACTCATCTCCCCTTCGTCAGCATGGCTTGTGCCATGTAACGAAGTTTGTTCCTAATTTACTCTAACACGGCTCGCGTAGGTTGGCAATCCCTACCACACTGAGTTGCAAATGTGGCTCAGATGAGCCACAGGGGATGGCTAATTTGTAAGTACTTGTGACTGAACCAGTTTAAACACGGCCTCTTCAAGCAGGGTCCGAACAACTAAGTTGATCACTTGCTGCTTGCCCTGACCCGTTTCGAACTCCACAATGTTTTGGCCTAAGAAGGAGAAAACTTGGAGGCCTACTTTTTTGCCAATAATCTCTCCTTGGAGGCTCTCGGCCCAGATCACTTCACCTGTTGTTAAGTCTGTTACTCGCAAATCCAGGGCTACAGAGGCTTTGGCATATTCTGTAGAGCCGCCTCTGCCAGCAATGACAAGCCCAATGCCGCCTGTCTCTTTGCTTACCTGATACTCGGTGATTGAACCAGAAATCATGTGATTGGCGCCTGTTAGTGCTCCGAGTGCTGGTCCCTGTCCAGGGGCCAAGCGAGCGGTTGAGACAAGGTTCTGCTCGTTCATCAAGTCGCCAAAGCGAACTCGATCAAGGATGGCAAACTGTCGCGACCTTTGTAGGGCCGTCATCAACATTTCGGTGGAACCTTGCGTAACCACCGTCGAGGAAGCGCCGCCGTCTGCCTTAAACTGCCCGGTACTATCGGTTATAGCATAGATGGCAATGGGTATCCGCTCCGCGGGTTCAGGTAGTGCAGCTAGTAGTTGACTCGCCGTTGTAATGTTCGTTACCGATAGAAGCACAGTCTCTGGGGATGCCAGAACAGCATCCATGTCTTGAACGATTTCCGCTGGGGAAGGCGGGGGAGTAGTGCCTCCCGACGCTCCCCCGATCAAGAGTCCAAGAGCCAAGAGTCCAATCATGAGAATTTCCATAGGATCCCTCCTTTAGATATGTGTAAGTTTGACCTCACCTACCAAGTAGGAGGTGTCGGTTGCGTGCCGGAGTCAATCGTGATCTCTGTCCAGCCATTGTCGGAGAAGTGGTAGATTTTCATCGAGGAGCTCGTTTCGTCCCACTCATAGTAAATCCAGCCATCTTCGACGGGTACAAATCCATACCCTGGAGCTTCAGAGGTCGGGTCATAATAGACGATGTCGCGAATGGCTTTACTCATGGCCATCCGATCTAAACTCTCTTTGAATCTGTCAATTCCACTTGGATCTTCAGTTGTGCGTAGTAGTTCTTGTTGGGTATTGGCGATGTTTAGAGCCACTTGTCGGGCATTCGGGTTGTTTAGAAGTTCAAACCCCCAGCTCATGGTGTAACTGGCTCGTGCCCATCCGCTCATGCTCAAGACCAAGATGGCAACGAGACTGAATAGCACAATTTTCTTCATTATGTTCCCTCCTTAGAAAGTAAAGTGAAAGCCGGTTGCTAAGTATAAACCACTGTCTCCCAGTCCGCCTGGTAGGTTCACATACCGCATTTCAGCGAACATATTCGGGGTGATATCTACTCCTGCAAAAGCTTGGTACCGAAAGCCATTGACGTATCCTGCTCCTGCACCTATGTACACGGCTATAGGGTCTGGGCCCAAGGGCAGAAATTTCAGAGATAGAAAGCCAGCCATGGTTTGTTCGTCTTTTAGATAGGTGGTTTCTGTAATAACTCGGAGCTTGTCTTGCGTACCAACCTTTGCTTCTACCCTCACACCCATACTGATTTCGCTAGACGCTCCAAGGGTGGACAAAACCATCCCAACTTTCATCTTTGGCTGCATTCTTTCTTCCATCAGCATGGTTCGCGAGGCAAGGAATAAGTCAATTCTGTCCTGACTAAGCGCCTCTTGGGCTAGGGCCTGGGGGGAGCTGATCAGAGCTGCTGCAACAAGTGCCGCCACAAGGAGTAAGGTACCAAGGAATCTATTTTTCATCATGGAGTCTCCTTTCTGCTCGGCTAACCTTGGTTGATGATTGCCGAATTCTGATTACCTGTTTGTAATACAACTGAGTTGTCGTCAATTCCGTTTTGGCTGACCAAGGCGCTGTTATCATCACCCATTTGCAGAACCCGGTTGACTTCGTTGGCGCCAAGCTGCTGGCTAGCAACCCAGTTTCCATTGCCAAGTTGGACTACAAAGGCGGCATTTCCGCCGCTGGCCAAGGCGTTTTGCTCTTGTATGATGAAGGTCTCGTTGTTGTTATCTACCTGATAGACTGAGGCGGTGTTGTCATCACCGATTTGCATCAGATTCAGGATGTTGTAGAGACCCGATTGGTAGGTGAAGGTATCATTGTTGGAGACATTGCCATAGAAAGAACTCAATGTGGTAGAGTGCATCTGGGTGACGTTGCCATAGTTCCCCATGCCAAATTGCAGGGAGAAAACCAGATCCCTTTGGCCCAATTGCTGGATCACCATCTCGTTCTCGTCACCAATTTGGCCTACGCCGGCTATGTGCTCGGCGCCTACCTGTTCAACGGAGACTTCGTTTTCGTTTCCTAGCTGCATAATGATTACTTCACTCATTACTTCTTGATAAACACTGGCATGGTTGCTGATCCCGACTTGATTGACGGTGCCCATGCCTTCGGCAAATCCAGACACCGAAGCAGCTAGGATGAAGGCTACGGCAAGAGCGAGGATGAATAGAGTTGGAAGTTTCTTCATTTTAATCTCCTTCCCGCGGGGTTGCGCCTAGAGTCCAAAGTGAGTGGCGCCGATTACGGCATCGTCACCGAAATGCACAACAGTTAACTGGATTCCAAATCCAACCTGTACATGGCTAACGATGTTGCTGTCGCCCGTAATGTTAATGCGCGAGCTATGTCCAGAGCCAATTTGACTCTGCAAGACGGCATTTCTGCTTCCCATGACCCAAGCCGAAGCTTGGTTTTCAAAGCCGATTTGATTTTGGATAAGCCGATTGTTATTTCCACTTTGCCAGATGGCAAGGTCATTGGCGTCTCCCATCTGGAGTTGTGTGGTCCTGTTATTGTTTCCAAAGATTTCTGCTTGGGCTACGTTAGATTGACCGGTCTGGAGTTGCCAACTCATATTGCTTTCTCCAACTTGGTAGATGTAACCGGTGTTGTTGCTTCCTAGTTGAACTAGGTATGCCAAGCTATCTTGGGCTTCTTGCCTAATGGTCCCTTCGTTGTCCGAACCTTCTTGGTACATGTAGGCCTCGAAAGTAGCATTGGCCAGTGCCAATTGAGGTGTTAAGCCAAAGATGCTGAGCCCTAACAATAGCATCATCGCAATGGTAGACTTACGTCTTGTGTGGCTCATGATGATCCTCCTAAACTGAGTGCGACTCTCCACAAGGAGTGACTGTAGAGAAGTTGGTGGGGATAGGCGAAGGGGTTGTAGACCCCTTCGCCTGTTACTCATGTGTTGTTATTGGTAGATGCCTCCAGTATTGCCGTTACCTACTTGGGTAACGATGCCCATGCTACTGAGACCAGCTTGGATGATGTATCCGTCGTTGTCATCGCCAGCCTGTGCCAGGGTGGCCGTGGCAACATTACCACTTTGGACAACCAAACCGAAGTTGCCATCGCCAGTTTGGGTTGTTGTAGCTAGGTTCCAAGTGCCGCCAGGATAGGGAGCACTATGGCTTTGGGTTTGGATGGCTTCATTACGGTCACCAGTCTGGTAGATATAAGCTTTGAAACCTTCTCGAGCGGTTTGCGTCTGTTCAGCATAGTTTCGATTACCATATTGCTCAATTGTAGCTTCTATGGTGTGGCCTTCTTTGCTCTTGTCCTGGGTC
>CAZAJB010000053.1:0-5992 GCA_964485345.1 uncultured Clostridiaceae bacterium | reverse complement strand
TAGGCCTCATTTAGGTTACCTTCTTGCATGATCCAGGCATAGGCAGGACCGCGGTCTTGTATGATCGAAGCGTAGTTTAGGTTGCCATCCTGGAAGATGTCGGCGGTCATTGCATTCCGTGCATAGTTGTGATCGCCTTGCACGATATCAGCCTCGTTCCGCCAGCCATCTTGGAAGATGTCAGCAATGGCAGTGGCCGAGCTGTTGACGCCTTGTAGCTGGGTCACACGGCCGATGTTCGATATGCCCTCCTGAATCACGGTAGCAATATGGCTGCGGAGGGCACTCGCTTGTGTTACCTCTGCCAGATTTCGAGAGCCGTCTTGGGATACAAAGGACCAATGTCCATCGCCTTCCTGGGTTACCGTAGCGGTGTTATCAGCCTGGAGGAGACTAATTCCGGCTTGGACTATCTCCGCCGAGTTGTCATTGCCCAGCTGCCCGATGGTAGCAGTATTGTTACCACTAGCCAGCCCTATGGCTCGTTGCAGAATACTTGCGTAGTTATTGACACCAATCTGCGAGACTGCAGCCGTGTTAGGGCGACTAAAGAGACCAAATCCGGTTTGCGTTACTGTGGCGTAGTTCTCGTCTCCTTCTTGTCCGATGGTTGTAGTATCGCCGCGTCCAGCCTGTTCTACATAGGCCTCGTTGTCATCCCCATCCTGACCAACGGTGGCGGTAGTGCCATCGCCCCTCTGCTCAACATCTGCTAAGTTAAAATCGCCTGTTTGTGCAACCGTGGCGGTGTTGTCGTCGTTACGCTGATCTACGTACGCTATGTTGAGGTCGCCTACTTGGTTGACTGCGGTGGTGTTACCTTCGTCTTCTTGGTCTACCTCGGCGAAGTTAAAGTCCCCTGTCTGAGCCACGATGGCCGAACCATCTTCGCCTTCTTGGTGGATCCCCAAGGTGTTGCCTTCGCCATCTTGACCTCCGATGGCCAGGGAGTTGGTGGCATCTTGCTCTACAGTGGCACTATTGGCCAAGCTGTTTTGGAGTACGAGGGCTGCGTTGCCAAATCCGCCCTGGGAAACATCGGCCCAGTGTTCGTCGCCAACCTGGCCAACCCCAGCATTATGTCCGTCTTCTGCTTGCGTAATGGTTGCCTCGTTTAGGTTACCCGTTTGGATGACATGTGCGTTATTAGCAGCCTGTACGAATCCAGTCAGTCCCAACATCACGATTAAGGTTAATGCAAATAGTTTTTTCACTATGAATCCTCCTCTTTGGTTGTAGATCCTTGGCCGGTTTCACCCTAGCTCGCTACACTCCGTTGGTGACCAGTTAAAGAGTTGTAGGTCGTAGCTTCCAAAGAGTTCGGCATTTGAAATACTATCCTGTGAAGTACTGTCTTCTGCAACTATGCTCAAGGAGCATGATCACCTCCACGCACTTTTAATTCAATTATAAGTAACTTACTTAATATATACTCGAATTCCGCTCAAACTTTTCTCAAAAAAACCCGGGTAGGCAAAAATGCCTCCCGGGCTGGGTTTGAGCTATGCTAGTTAATCAACTTGAAGCGCTACCAAGGCGCTTTGCAGTTCATCCAAGTGTTCACTGTCTAGGAGAGTGCAAGAGAGAGTAGAGAATTCCAGCTCTCCCTCTAGTTCTTGTCGCAGTCTTCGGTAGAGTGCTTTGCCCTCTGGCGCCTCAGTGTCGGGAAGAAAAATCACGATGTGTTCATTGGAGCATTGACTAATTAAATCAGAGCTGCGCAACGACCGCTGAAGAATGCGCAAGGTCGCCTGCATTGGCCGGTGAAGGTTCGCTTCTTTCTGGGCAATAAGGAGGATGGAGAAGTTATTGCCGCCCCTCGTTAAGCGCCGCTGTTCTGTTCTTAAGATGATCTGTAGCGTATCACGGTCGCAGACGTAGGCCCCCGTCGTGAGCTCAACCGTGGGATCGACGCTGTACGCAGACTCTGGATCATTCGCCCGTTCTTGCAGTTGCCGGATCAACGCTTGGGTGGCTTGACTAGGCGGGAGCTGAAACTCATCCATGAGCATTTTGCTGTATCTCTTATACAAGTTCATGGCGTCCACATGCCGATCCGCCAGGATGTAGAATTTGATTCCCATTTGGTAGAGTTCTTCGCGGAACTGATCCTTCTTGACGGCGGAACGAAGAATCTCGATCGCTCCCTGCAGGTCCCCGCGGTGTTCCATCAATAGCTCGGCTGATCGCAAGATGAGCTCAAAATACAGTTCTTGATAGTCTTCTCGGTAGGAAATCGTCCATTCATCATAGGGATCCTCGACCAAAAAGTCATCCAGGTAAAGCTCGAGCGCAGATTCGCAGTGGAACAAGGCCTGTTCGGGATCGCTGTTTGCCAGTTGGCGAGATTTCTGGACGTGCTCCTCAAACTGAAATAAATCGAGGCCGCCTTCAGGTACATCCAACCAATAGGATCCATGGGCGTAAAGCAAACGGGATTCACCCTCTGGTCCTATGTTTGATGAGAGCATGCGGCGCACAAACCAAACTGCGGTATGTAAATTGCTCATACTATCTACGTCTTCATTGTCGGGCCACAGTAATTCAATCAATACGTCTGTAGAAACCTTGTGCCCTTTTTTTGCAGCAAGGTATTTTAGCATCGTAAGTGCCTTCTTGGATTTCCAATCTTCGTCTCTCATCTCCTTTTGATTAACGACGAGGCGAAAGGGACCCAAAAGGGCGATCTGTAACTGACAGCAAGGGTGGTTCGTCACTGATTTCCCCCCACTCATTGTTGGATTGATAGTAGGCAACTAATCTGCGACACTCAGGGCATTTTGTAGCCGTATTTTTCCAAGATCCAGCTGGGAAACTCCATACGGACCGTCATCAGAGGATCAACAATTTGGCAGATCCGCAGATTACCCACAGCGGATAGGAGCATACCAGCTTCCTGCAAGTCCATTTGCAGCGCCGCTCGAAGGAACCCTAGCATCATTTCTGAGGCTACAACCGCGGCTTCATCTAAGGTCTCGGCCGATGCAATCGTCATCACATGGTCATCAGCCGTCACCATGGGAAGGGGTAGGGAAAGCCCAGTTAGCACCTGGATTCTCACCGTGATCTCGGCGGCGATTTCGATACCGCAGATGATTACTTCACCGTCGCCCATCAAGGCGTGGACATCGCCCATGGCCAACAAGGCGCCTGGGACATTGACCGGAAGATAGAGGACAGAACCCTGGCCTATCCGCTTGCAGTCCATGTTGCCTCCATGGGTCCCCGGTGTACTGGTGGGGATTTCGTCTTCCTGTGGAGCGGTACCGATGACACCAATCATGGGTTCGATATCGAGTACGAGCTTATCGTTAAACCTTGCTTTCCCGTCGGCGATGGGGACGATTTTGGTTTTGCGCTCTTCTAGCATGTGCCCTAGGGCGCCGCTCCCAGGTCCGACGCGCATCGCACCCTGAGAATCAAGCTTAATCTGGAGGATTTCAACTTTCAAGATATCTCCTGGCTTGGCTCCTTCCACATAGAGCGGTCCTGTTGCGGGATTCGTGTTGCCCCAGCCAATGGAGGCAGAGGCTTGGTCTTCTCGGGTGATCCTGTTACTGTAGCAATCAAAGGTCTCAAAGATCATGGTATCTCCAGGCGCGCCATGGGCGACTGGAGTATTGTGTGGCGAGAAGCTAAACACTGACTGTTCTCGTGGAATTCTTAACATGAGTGTTCCTCCCTCAAGGTGCCAAAATATACATTCCTTAGATACATCCCTTCTTAGTTCTATTTCAGGCAAAAAAATCCTTTCTCCCCGCCCTGTGCGAAGTTTCACGCTCAGATGCGAAGTTTGGCGCTTTGGAAGACCTTGGTCTCCCAGTCTTGGGAGGAACCGGAAGAGTATTGACGAATAGTAAAGGTGATTCTTTCGCTGGAGGGGGTGTCGATGGGGCAATAGTGTTGCACCGCGGTTTGGCCACATGAAGAAAGGGGAATGATCTTGAAGAAAACATCTGTATTACTACTTGTTGTATTGTCTTTTCTGTTAGCAACTAGCGTAGTCGGCGCCCAAAATATTGAGATTACGTACTGGACCCACACCGATGATAATCGTACTGTGATTGAAAATCGTTACATTGAGGAATTCCAGGCAATGTATCCTAATGTCACCATTAAGAGAGTTGTCAATGAAGCGAGTAAAATGGGTGATTTGATGTTGACAGCGTTTTCTGCCAACAACGCACCTGATCTCTTCAACCTGCCCATTGAGCAAGAGTATGGATACATGGCGCACCACAGAGTGGCCCCGGTAAACTATGAGGCCATTGGCTACAAAGATGCTGAAGATCTGATCGGTCAATACATGGCCGGTACATTCGATACCGTCATGATGGATGGCCAGATCTATGGCTTACCGCTTGAACTCACTAACTGGTCCATTTACCTCAACAAGAATATTTTCCGGGATGCAGGTTTAGATCCCGAGACTGATTATCCCAAGACATGGGAAGAGATGATTGAGGTTGCCGATAAACTGACGCTCCGCAACGGCGAGATTATTACACGTCGCGGTTTCGACTTCCGCTATCCTTACTACTTAGTGGCCATGCTGCCCATGGTAGAACAGCTCGGAGGTTCCTTGCTCAGTGAAGATGGTAAGACGGCTATTGTTAATGACGAGGCTTGGATCCAGGTCTTTGAATGGTTTAGAACTTGGGGTCCCCATGGACGCAACCTCGGAAGCCCAACCTACACATCTGCCCGTAAGATCTTTAACATGGACAATAATGACATTGCCATGGCTCATACCGGTTTCTATCAACAGGGTAGAATCAGAGTTGATAATGAGGAGTTCTACGATAGCGGCGAATGGATGGTTGTGCCATACCCGGTATTTGAGAATGCCGTTAATGATGTAGGAGCCTCCTATTATGGTCACTTCATGATGGTCAATGCACAGGCTCCATCGGAGAGACAAGAGTGGGCTTGGAAGTTTGCCGCCTACATGCTCGATCATGGCTGGGAATATCTCGAAACAGTGAACATCATTCAACCACGGCAAGACTTGATTGATGATCCAAGATATCTGGAACTGCCATACATGAACGTCTTTATGGACGATATGGCCCGTAGTCACATGGTATTTCTGCATGAGAACGGCTTCCAGTTCGAACGCTTCATTAAAGAAGCTATTGAAAGCGTAATGCTTTCCAATATGCCTTCCGAAGAAGCGCTGGATATCCTGCGCGAGCGTATTCAAGAGGTTCTAGACGATACCTATTAGAGTACTGTGCTTCCTGTGAAGAAAGCCCGGGTTAACGCTCGGGCTTCTTGATCTCATTTTTGTACTGGAGGGAGAATTCATGCGTCAGAGCAAGGGATTTAGTATGGAACGAAAGAAGGCGAGATGGGGGTGGGTGTTTGTCACTCCATCGCTGCTCCTCTTTGCTGCCTTTAGTTTCTATCCAATTATCAATGCTTTTTACGAGAGCTTCTTTAATCGAAATCTGCTCTCGCTCAGGCCCCCGAGTTTTGTAGGGTGGAACAACTATACCTATTTGTTCAACTCTCGTGAGTTTTGGTTATCCGTTCAAAACACCTTGATTTTTGCCGCTGGGACCTTTATACCGCTCGTGGTCTTTAGCTTAGCCTTGGCCATTCTCATTATGTCCATTAGCAGGTTTCGCCGGTTTTTTCAATTGGCCTTTTATTCGCCAGCGGTACTTTCATCCGTGGTTGCTGCCATGATTTGGCTTTTGATCTTTGACCCCCGGGGTCTAGCGAATCAAGGGGCGAACTCCTTATTCGGAACAACAGGAGTAAACTATAATTGGTTGTCCACAACGGGCATGCTTCGCCTCTCCACCATCATTGTCTATTTTTGGAAATATATTGGTTATTTTACTGTCGTTTTTGTGTCAGGTATTGGTTCGATTCCAGAAACCCTGAATGAGGCCGCCCTGATCGACGGAGCGAATCGTCTTAAGCTGTTCTGGTATGTGACACTTCCGCTCCTCAAGCCAACCACGATGCTAGTCTCGATTATGAC
>CAZAJB010000052.1:0-14463 GCA_964485345.1 uncultured Clostridiaceae bacterium | reverse complement strand
GAACCCATACACAAAACTATCATGATTTTTTACTTAAGGGTGCGAAATGTGAGATATAAAAGTTAATAGAGACCAGAGTTCATGGAAGAAAACCATAGCTAAACATGCTGCGAACATTGTGAGAAGCCCTACAATGGATGTTTTGCGCATGATGGGTTTTTCTTTCCCGATGAACTTTCCGGCTAAGTAAGAGGCCAGGGAAACGTTGACGAGGGGGATTGCTAAAAACAATCCTTTTTTGATCCCAAAAATTCCGTGGGCATCCTCCAGAACATTGGAAAGGTAGACTAGAAGGCCAAATGGATTTGTCATAATGATAATGCCAGCGACAAAGATAGCGGTTAGCCATTTCCCTTCTTCTTTAAATACGCCCTTTAGTTGCTCGATAAAGCTACCCAGGGTTCTGGGGGTTTTCTGTGGTTTTGAACTATCAATCCAAAATGCGATCATAAGTAAAGAAAGCAGTGATAAAACTGGGATCGTAAAAAAGGGCAAGTACCAAGCCCAATAGGCGAAAATCGTTCCCAGGATTGGACTGAATACTTTGCCTACAGTATTCGCGGTCTCTACAATCCCTAATCCATGGCTGACATCTTCCTCATCCGAAAACATATCCCCTACTAAAGAAAACACTATGGGAAAGGCACCAGCTGCCCCAATCCCCTGGATAAATCTCCCTGTCAGAATGAAGTAAAACGCGTTTCGCGTAGAAACAGCCGCGACAGCAGAAATTAGGCCACCGACACCAGTTATAGCTAGACTGGGGATGATGACTTTTTTTCTTCCGACTCGATCGGATGTAAGTCCCGCTAAAGGAATGAATATGACTGCTACGATAGAGTAGACAGTGATGATTAGACTGGACTGAAACGGTGAAATTCCCAGTTCACGCCCTATGATTGGTAAAACAGGAATGAGCATAGAGTTCCCTAGGGTTACGACGAAGGGAATCGAAGCGATTGCAGTCAAGGGAAGGAAAGCCGATTTTGGCATCTGGTTTTCCCCTTCTTGAGACAATTGTGTGAACCTATGTTAGTATGACCCTTCTTCGCACTGTTAACCTTAAGGGTGTTATTTTCCAATTGATATGATCGCAAGCTGAGATGGCACTGGTTTTGCTCCATGTGTTTACTTTGAAAGCCCTTTGGGCTACAATTAAGCCAGTGAAGTCTAACAGTGGGCGGTGCATTAGAGTGGTTCATTGAAGGAAATATGGAGGGCTTAGAGATGATTACTGTGGAATCGACACCAAATCATGCGGGAGTAACTGTTCAAGGGGACTATTTTGATTTTGAGCATCTTTATGACGCTTTGCATGAAATAACAGGCTGGGAAGATGAGTACCCCGCCTACTACAATGCGCGGCTGAGGGTTCTGGCAATCTGCTATGATCTCAGGCATGCAATGATGGGGCACAGGGGTATAGTTTTTGTGGATAATGGTCTTGACGATGACAAGAAGCGCTGGCGCGGTATTATTGCTCCCGATAAAAACGTCTACTTGACCTGCAACGTCCTTTGGCCTGAGCTACTCTTTTGTACCATGGCTCTCAACGATTTTGCTGAGCTCCATGCGCAGAAACTCTCGAAAAACCACTATAATCTATTTGAGCATAAAGATGTGGTTTGGGATTCGGCCTTGGCTCAGGTGCGAATGTTTCAAGCAGCGATTTATCAGTGTATTGCACAAACTGCCCCTTCTACCGTCTTGGGTCGCATTCGGAACATGATGCTGTCCTACACGTCCTTTGATAATTACACCACACAATATCTTGATATCCTAAACAATCGTTTTTTGGATTGGGACAAGGAGCAGCGGGTTAAGAATATTTCCATCATGGTGAAGCGTCTAGTGGAGAAAGATGCTGAATACCAAGAATATCGGTTGGCCGTGGAGCAGGCTGCTAAGGAGTATGACTGCCCACCGGATATGATCAGGTTCGGCGTGGAATACCAAGAGGAGATTGATTGGTAATCAACCTTTCCTGGCCATCCATTCATAATTGCGATAGATCATCCCAAAGGAGGGGTGCATGCCTAGCTTTTCATAGTAGGGCTGTAGTTCTTGGTCGCAGCATAAATCAATCATATACAGGTGCTGTAGCTCAGCTAGGGCTCGGCGTACTAGTTCGGAGCCAATTCCCTGGCCTTGATAATCCGGTAACACCTCCAAGAGGGGGATATAGGCACTTAGAACCCCATCACTAATCACATTAAGGAAACCCACAATTTTGTTTTTGTCCTCATCAATGGCCACCAATGACAAAAAACTCTTTTTCAAGATCTCCCGATGTTTTCCTTCGTCCAGTGGTGCAGCCCAACCAACGAAGAACCCTTCCAACTGCAGATGATCCAACTCTATCGTATACTTCTCATACTTGACCATGCGATACTCACCTCAATCCCAGATACCAGCTTGGTATGGTAAATATACGCTCTTGCCATTGTTGCACATCCCAATCTCCAGGGGTTTGGGAGTTGGCAGATTCAGCAGAGCCACATCCTTCATCATGTCAAACTCATGTTGTTTGCGTTCATACTCAAAACTATCGCTGATTCTGAGAAGTAGGCGGGTACCAGTCTTGGTCTCAACGTAGTATTTCTGATCACTGGACCAGCCTTTTTGTATTGGCTCAATTTTGGTGAAGGAAGCAGATCCTTTGATTTCGTGCATCTAACCACCTACTTTAGTAGTTGCAGGCTCAGGAGAATTGACAAACCCAAAGACGAGAAAGAAATAATCAGGGGGATAACAATCGTATCCAGCCCTCGAATGGCAATGGCCTCGACAAAGGCACTTAAGGCAGCCAAAACTAGGGAGGAAACTACAATTATCAGCAGTGGCAACTCGGTAAAAATGAGTAAGAGGGCAAAGATGGCCAGAAAAGCAAAGGTGAACATGGCTGAGCTTCCCTCTACTGTCTTATTTGGATCAAAGATCCGCGACTTGAGCTTGCGCTTACCAAAGCGTTTGCCGATCAAGGCTGCAGCAGCGTCTCCCAGGCTAAGGGCCATCATTCCAATGGCAATGTGAAGTTTGTATTGTTCCCCGAGGACTCCCCAAATTAGCGTAATCAAAATGGCCATGCTAGTCAGAAAGAGAGCTGCTTGCCTGAGAACCTCAAGAATAGAGGAGCCCCGCTGAACAGAGAGGGAGCGCAGATCAAACAAGCGATAGGCAAGGGGAACGGCTATAAAGACCGCGGTAATAAATATTGCCAGTGCAATCACTGCACTAAACCAATGGTCGAAGCATTCTAGCAACACAAAGACAGAGCCGCAAGCCATGACATGATAGCCTTTGCGCACAACCTCTTTTGGCAGATGAACTACAGAGCTGAGCAAAGCCAAGGAGCCTGCTCCGAAGACGTAATAGAGAAAAAACCATCCTACCCCAGCCCAATCCAGGTAATCCATACAATTTCCTCCGTAACCAACTACATCTACTCTATTCATTTGACATTGTAGCAAAGAACCCTTTGCGCGGTGTTGTCACTACTCTAGCCTATTGATTCTAATGCATCCAAAAAGACAATTTCCTTTATTTCGCTTCCGAAGACCGCCTGGCCCTTTGCGATAATGTGCGCCCTATTTCCCTTGGTGATCTTGCGGAAGGGGGTAATAACCAACTTGTGGCGCTCCTTTTTCCACCGGGCCTGTAATTTCCCTTGCACTAAGATGGTGGGAAAGACGATCCCCGTTAGGGTGATGACATCTCTTTGATCGTGGGGATGCATAAAGCGGCTCCGCTCCTTATACCCTAAAATGAGCTGATCAAAGCCTGTAAGAAATAGGCAGGGGGGAATCGTTCCATCACCTTCTAGATCCTGTAGATAGAAGTACTCTGTTCCTTCATACACTAGGCGCTGGAGGGGAATTTCCCCTTTTTTCAGGAGGCGTACCACTTCACGCTGTATATAGCCTGTAAAGGCAGCGCAATCGGCGATGGTTGCAGGCCCAAAGGTGGAAAAATATCGTTTCAGCAAGATAATGCGAGCCAGATCCTGTTCCATATAATCGATGTCATCACAGATCACAAAACGCTTGGCGGTTCCACCATCATAGGCAATCATCCCACGATTACACATTTCCCGAATCAACCCGCCCCATCCGTGAAAGACCTTCTTTAGTATCTTCTCTTCCATACCTTGAGCTCTGCACTTTTCCTTCAACTTTTCCCGCTCGTTGATGCCCTCCCCAATCCAATTGTAAATCTGCTCTGCCCAATAGGGCTTAATTTTTGCGTCCAATCCCCACGAATCATCCCAGGTGTCCTCGACCCCCCGTGCCGAAAGAAAGAGGCCAAGCTCGTCCCTTCTGACGGCATGGAGTGTCCCTCGAAATGACCAAGTTTTGACTAGATTATGGCTCCAGTTCTCTTCGTCATAGTCACTAGCCCGAATTTGTAGGGCATATTTCGGATTGTTGGCAAATTGGGCCTGTAATCCGCATAAATCCGAAACGACACGAGCCTTATCTGCCTTGGCCAGGAAGTATTGATGCTTGAGGGAAAAGTAAAGAAGTTCTTCTTTTGTCATGATCAACTCTCCTGTATTGGTTTATTATCCTACACCCTCATTGTATAACATGTTTACCACTGAACCTTGGATATAAACAAAAACAAAATAATAATAAATCATTGTTGACAATATTAATCATGGCTGATAGAATAAATTTATCATAAGTGAAACGTTTCAGCATGGAGGGATTGAGTGCGTAAACGTGTGAGTATTAAGGATGTTGCAAGAGAAGCGGGAGTTTCGGTAACTACGACGTCGTACGTTCTTAACCAGAAGTCCACAGGACGCATCAGTGAAGAGACTGCACAAAAGGTGCTCAAGGTGGCAGAAAGGTTAAATTACGTGCCAAATATTTCGGCTCGTACAATGATCAGTCAGAAGTCCCAACTAATTGGTGCTATTATACCGCAAACGGGATCGAGTCGCAGATTAATGTTTGACAATCCTTTCTACGGCGAGTTCTTGAGTGCAGTGGAATCCGAGGTGCGGGAGCGAGGTTATCATTTGCTTGTCTCGGGCACAGGCCCTAATCAAGATTATTCAAGTATAGCCCAGATGCGTAATCTGGACGGCATTATTATTCTTGGGACATATCACTGCGAGTACTTAGATGAGATTAAAAAGACGGGTATACCAGTTGTCCTTGTGGATGCTTATGTCCAGGATCACTATTTTCACACTGTGAGCATTAATGATCGTCATGGTGGCTATTTGGCCACGAAGTACTTAGTGGAGAAGGGTCATCGGAAGATCGCGTTTGTTGCTGAAAAACTACGTGGTCAGGGTGTCTATGAACAAAGATTTTTGGGTTATTGTGATGCATTGACCGAAGCGGGCCTGCGTTTCGATGAAGCGAGCGTGTATGCTACGGATGTCTCTTACTACGGGAGTTTTCAAGTTGCTGAAGAATTTGTTCAACGTAACAATGGTGAGACCGCTGCTTTTGTGGCCGCTGATATTATGGCCCTGGGATTTATTAATGGACTTGGTGCCCTAAATTGGTCTGTTCCCGATGATTTATCCGTGATTGGCTTTGATGACGTTTATTTGGCCACCATGTGTTTACCCGAGATCACCACTGTACACCAGGATATTTCAGAGAAGGGCCGACAGGCTGTGGACATCGTGATCAAGGCCATGGAAGATAAGAATAAACGTGATGTAATCCTACCTCTCCATATTGTAGAGCGCGGTAGTGTTAAGAACCATGTAGCGTTGGAGGACAAAAAATATGCGCGTTAAGCACATGCCCTGTGGGGTGCACCATCATTCAGACTATGGATATCAGCGATATCCTTACCGGCCCCTGTGTGGCGATGAGGTAAGGGTACAAGTTTTAGTGGAGGGTGTTGTGGGTCATGCTCAGGCGACGCTCCACTGGGAGGTAGATGGGGTCTTTCAGCCTAGCATAGAGGGTAGAACAATCCAGCGTCTAGGTGATGATCGTTTGTATTTCGCTTTTTCCTTTGGAGCGATAAACCGAGTCTGTGCCATAAATTATCAGATTACCGTCAAAGATGAGATAGAGACCGTTAAGACCAAGGCGTACTCCTTTGACGTATTGGGTGAAGAGGGTATGGGAGAGGCCTTTGATCTCATTGCAGGCGACCAGTGTGCCTATGCTCTGTTTAAGCGAGTGACTCTCTGTATTGATTGGTCTGATGGGCTGGTTGTGCGGTTCTTACAGGCTGGAACTACGGTTGTGGGACGCAGTACTGAGGAAGTTGAGGTTGCTTTGGATAGCATGTCTTTGCAGATTACGAAGGCACCATTTTCCTGGCAGCTGAAACGTTCCACCACTAGCCTGGTCGAGGTCGAGTCAGACTCCATGCAAGTGTTTGTGGATCAATTGGGGATGGTTCAGCGGATTACATATGCACCCTTTGTTGCAGGTGAACACGTTGTTGGCCTGGGAGAGCGTTTCGATGGTGTAGAGCTTCGCGGCAAACAGTTGTTATGCCGGGTGGTTGAGAAATACTCACACCAAGGCGAGAATAGTTACCTGCCCATTCCATTTTTCATGACAGATGCAGGGATTGGATGGTTTTCTAACACCCAGAGAAGATTATGGCTGGATTTTGGAGAGAAGTTCGACCTAGCACTAGAGACAGGTCAAGAAGGGGTTTTACATGAGGAATGGTGGTTGGTGGGAGAACCACAGCAGCTCCTTAGACAGTTGCACGATCTAACGGGCCGTGCTCTCTTGCCTCCAAAATGGGCCTTCGGAATTTGGATGTCGGCTAATGGCTGGAATACACAGCGAGAAACCATGGAGCAGCTAGAGGCTCTGGAAGAACATGGACTCCCAGCCACAGCCCTTGTTTTGGAAGCTTGGAGTGATGAACAGACATTTGCTATCTTCAATGATGCCCAATACGAACCCTTAGATCAAGAAAAACCCTATGTCTATAGCGATTTTACGTTTTTGCCTGACGGTAAATGGCCCGATCCAAAAGCAATGGCGGATGCAGTACGAAATGCGGGCCTAAATCTAGTACTCTGGCAGATTCCTGTTCTCAAGTACACGGAGGATGCTGGTAGCCAATTGCAAAGTGACGAGGCCTATGCTTTGGCCCATGGTTACTGCGTTATGAATGATGACGGAACACCGTATCGTATTACAGATAATTGGTTTGGACATAGTCTGTTGCTGGATTTTACCAACCCAGAGGCCGTAAAGTGGTGGTTTAACAAACGAGCCTACCTCATAGAGACGTTACACGTAAAGGGATTCAAAACCGATGGCGGAGAGTTCTTGTTTGACGATACAGCTCGTCTCTATAATGGTCAGACGGGGGAAACAGCACACAATACCTATCCTGGGCAATACATCAAAACCTATCATGATTTCATGGGTGAACATGGCCTTCAAGGGGTGACTTTCTCCAGGGCAGGGTATATTGGGGCGCAGACCCAACCCATGCACTGGGCTGGAGATCAACTTAGCGAGTGGAGCGAATTTCGGGCACAACTCACAGCGGGGCTTTCGGCTGGATTGTCCGGCATTCCTTTTTGGGGTTTTGACCTTGGAGGTTTTGCCGGTGATTTTCCCAGTCCCGAACTCTATTTGCGCTCCGTTGCCATGGCCGCCTTCAGCCCGGTAATGCAGTGGCATTCCGAACCACGGGATGGACAATTTTACTACACAGAAAGGGATCGTTGGAATAACGATCGCAGCCCTTGGAATTTAGCTTCCCTGTATAGCGATCCTAGCATTATCGCGGTGTATAGAAAATTTGCTAATCTGCGCATGAACTTATTGCCGTACATCTATTGTGAAGCAATACACTGTGCCCAAGCGGCCCGGCCATTGATGGCCCATCTCTTGATAGATTGGCCCAACGATTCCCTCGCCTGGAAAATTCACGACCAGTATATGTTTGGTCGGGATCTCATGGTTGCCCCATTAACGCAAGAGGGCGCCCAGGGGCGAACCATTTATCTACCGGAGGGGATATGGCATGATCTTTTCAATTCGAGTGTCCTTAGCGGAGGTTCGACCTTGGAGTATCCGTGCTCTATTGATACTCTACCCGTCTTCGTCCGAGATGGATGTGCACTTCCCATGAACATTAACGAAAAGGGAGTTGTTGGTTCTTTGGAGCCATCGGGTGGTGTCGGAAATGTAACAAATGGGTATACGCAGTTGGCTTTTCTTTGTTTTGGGAATGCAAGCACCGAATTCCAGGATGATCTTGGCAATCATCTGACACTGAAAGACGGAGTCGTATCAGGGAGAGGAAATGTAGAAAAAGTTCTGTTGATCGATGCCTGCCAGCCCGGGCAGGATGTATCCCTCTTTGGTAAAGAGTACGCAGCTCGCTTAGTGGAGGTGGAAAGATATGGGTAAATATGTAGTGACTGGAAATGAATATATCTCTTTGCCTACAATCAATACAGCAGATGGAAGCATAGAAGGTGTCACATTTCTCCATATGGGAGCTAAGGGGCTCATTCATCTTAAGGGAAGTGAAAAAGCTCCATTGATGCGTCCTGTGGTACTCATTGATGGTCAAGAGACCACGCTAGAGAATTTCGTGTGGGAGCGTGACCACTATTGGATCCCCAAGTTTTCTGCTCAGGCCGGTGATTTGCGCCTGCGTGGCACTTTGCTTGCTCCCTTGGGAGAGAGGGGATTTATCTATCGTTTAAGTATTTCCTCTCCCCAGAAAGCCGTTGTTTCCTTGGGACTGCAGGGTTGTTTTGGCGATGTCTTACTGGAAGTCAATGAGCCGAAAGCCATCAAGGGCGAAAAGTATGCAAGCTCCAGCGGTTGGAATCACGCCTTTGTCATGGAGATGCGCGTGGGCCTTCCCCTCTTTGCTCTTGCGCCCATGTTTGAACCCGAAGCAGATTGGCAATATCAGATGGATGAAGAGCAGAATGTAGACTTTAATATCATGAGGACAGTTGAGCTGACCCCCGGCCAAGAGGAAACGGTGGATTTAATTTGGGGCTTTGGATATGAAGAGGTAGCCGCGGCAACGAGTGCAAAGGAGATTTTGCGGCAAAGTTATGATACAGAATATGCCAAGACGATTGCTTGGCTCGCTGAGCGCATCCAGACTGTGGGCGATGAAAAGCACTGCGAACTCTTGAATCTCAATATGTTCTTTAATTTCTTCTTTGCATCGGGTATTACCCTTGATACAGAGGAGCTCTGTCTGGTGACCTCCCGTAGCCCCCGTTATTATGTTTCAGCTGCGTATTGGGATCGTGATAGCTTGCTTTGGAGCTTTCCGTCCATTGTAATGGTTGACACAGATTTTGCCCGTGAAATTTTAACCTATGTCTTTACGCGTCAGATACGCAATGTGGGCATCCACAGTCGGTATATTGATGGAACGGTGCTAGAACCGGGGTTTGAACTAGACGAACTTTGTGCTCCCGTGCTTGCACTGAAACGCTATATTGATGTTTCGGGGGATCGCACCATTCTTGAAGAAGGCTATGTGCAGCGTGGAATCGGGCGCATCTTATCCATTTTGGCCACGAAGAAACATGCCACAATTGACCTCTATGAAACGTTTTTGCAGCCCACCGATGATATGCACATCCATAAATACTTGACGTATAACAATATGCTTGTGTGGCGGATGCTTCTCGATTTGAGTGGCCTCTTGGGTAAACATGAGCTTGCCCACCAGGCGGAGAAGGTAAAGCAAGCTATCTATGAACATTTTATTCAAGAACATAATGGAGTACCTATATTTGCCTGGGCAGCTGATTTAGAGGGCAACTGGTATGTCTATGACGAGCCACCCGGCAGCCTCATGCTCATGGCTTGGCATGGTTTTTGTGATGCAGAGGATCAAGTGTACCGTAATACGGTCGATGCAATCCGCGATCCTAGCTATAGATATTCCTTTAGTGGTAAGCCCATTGCTGAAATCGGGTGCGAACACGCCCCCCATCCGTGGGTACTTTCCATTTGTAACAGCTTATTAAGTGGATATGTCGAGTCTGCCTTGACCCATTTATCCCGAACGAATCTGGACAATGGTGTTGCCTGCGAGAGTATTCACGAAGAAACGGGCGAATGCATGACCGGTGAAGCCTTTGCGACCTGTGCTGGTTTCCTGGCCTTCGCTTTGAGTGAAGCTTTACAAGGGAGGCAAGGAGATGAATAGTTCCCTAAAGATTTCAGCGTGGAGTATCCAAGCAGAGGATCTCGACCAGAATGACCAGAGCTTCTATGAAAGTGTGATGGCCCAAGGAAATGGATATATGGGTGTGCGGGGGTTTGACCCCTTAGGGGAAAAGCAGAATGAGCATGAACGCAGTGTTTTCTTGGCAGGCTTTTTTGAGTACATAAAAACGGGGATCACTGACATGGTGAACACGCCAGATCCCTTTTCTGTTCGGTTAGGTCTACCTTGCCAAAGACAGTCTGCTGACGTTAGTCTAGATCTACGCACAGGGTTATTAACCTGGAAGAGTCTTTGGCAAATGACCGATGGTTCGCGCTTTTCTGTAGTGTCTCGCCGGGTAGTCAGCATGGACGAAAAACATGTGGTTGCTATGGAGATAGAGTTAACCCCCCTCGATGGAGAGATGGATGTGGATCTTGAAGTAGGCCTTGATGGTGATGTAGCCAATCTGCCAATTTCAGACGACCAATTGAGGGAAAACACCCATGTACAACGCCTACTAGCGCCCGTGATTTGTAAGGCTGACAAGCAAGGTGGCTTGCTGGTCATGGAGAGCTTGCCATCGAGGCATCGCATCTATCAAGGGTATCGTGTTGTGTCCAATATGGAGGTGACAAGGCAGGCTATAACCAAGGGATCCTATACTGCAGTTCGTTTCACAGGTAGAGTCCCTGCAGGTGAAGTACTTCGCATTGAAAAAATTGTGGCTACCTACCTCGACCGGGATGGAGAACTAAACCCCACAGTACAAGCAACTGCTTTAGCGGCAGAGCTCGGGGCAGCAGGTTTTGATCATGTCTTTAGGAAAAGTGCAGAGGCTTGGAAGCAACTATGGGACGAGTGTGATATCGAACTGGACACCGATGACAAAGAACTGCAAGGTGCAGTACGCTACAATATCTTCCAGCTTTTACAGAACAATGCATCCGATGATCCCCGTGCGAGTATTGGGGCTCGTGGTCTAATGCATGGGCGTTATAAAGGGAATTACTTCTGGGATACCGAGATTTTCATGTTGCCGTTCTACTTGTACACAAGGCCCCATGCGGCTAAGAATCTTCTTATGTATCGTTATCATACTCTGCCTGATGCCCGCCGAATGGCGACATCATTCGGACTGCGGGGAGCGCGTTATTCATGGATGTGCTCCAATACCGGAAACGAGCAGTGTGAGACCTGGGATACCGGTTGCTGCGAAGTACATATCACAGCTGATATTGCCCATGCAGTGCAACAATATGTCCATGTCACTGGAGATGAAGACTTCCTGGTCAATTATGGTGCAGAAATCTTGCTGGAGACGGCGCGCTACTGGGTAAGTCGCTTAACCTACTATGAAGCTGAGGATTGCTATAACATGCTGTTTGTCAAAGGCCCCGATGAGTACTGTGGAGTTACAAACAATAACAGCTATACAAACTTCCTGGTGCGCGAGAATCTACTGAATGCTGTTCAAGCCGTTGCCATCGTACGCAAACATCCTGGTGCTTGGGCCCATTTGCGGGAGAAGTTAGCTATCTCTGATGAAGAGTTGGATCAATTTACGGAAGTAGCTGGAAAGATACGAATTTTGTACGATGAGAAGCGTGATCTTTTGCTTCAGGATGAGACCTTTGAAAAACTAGAACCTTTGGATATCGCAGCACACAAAGAAGGCACTTCCGCATTATATCGAACCATGAGCTATGACCGATTGCAGCGTTACAAGGTGGTAAAACAGGCCGATTTGGTACTTCTGATGACCATGTTCCCGGATCGTTTTACAGTGGAACAACAAAGAAATGTGTGGGACTATTATGAGCCCCTAACATTGCATGACTCCTCTTTATCCTTTGGGACACATGCCCAGTTGGCTGCAACATTGGAATATAAGGAGGTGACTCTTGATTATTTCCACAAAAGTGTCTTTTTAGACCTGCGCAATATCATGGACAATACACACCGCGAGGGAATCCACATGGCTGCCTTTGGGGCGAGCTGGCAAGCTTTGGTGTTGGGTATGGCAGGGCTAACAATTACCAGGGAAGGCCAACCTGAGCTACAGCCTCGGTTACCTTCAACAATTTCGGGAATGAACTTTCCCATTACTGTCAGGGGACGTAAGTATCGAGTAATGATAAGTCGCGGAAAGGCGTCAATAGAAGAACTTTAGGTCTTACGGTAAACCCGTAAAATACAAGACTAAGGAGGAAGAAAGAAATGAACAGAAAGCTTTTGTCGCTTGTGCTAGTTGCTGTGTTATTGGTTTCTCTAGGAACGTCTGTGATGGCAAGCGAGGTGACCGGTCGCGTAACATTGGCGGTTCCCTCAGGTGAACTGGCGGAGATCCGTCCTGTCCTCGATGTATTTGAAGCAGCTTATCCCAACATTCAACTTGTGGTTGAACCCTTTGACGGAGAATCAGGCCCCTATTTAACAGCTATGGCCACCGCCGGGAGTCTGCCCGATGTGCTGTGGGGTGACTGGACAGATTTCACCTATGCAGTTTCTAATGGTTATGTTCGTCCATTAGATGATTTACTAGCGGATGATCCTGATTTTCAGTATGTACCAAGTTCGTTGGTGGAGCCTTATACTTATGGCGGTCACATCTACGCTGTACCTGATCAAATCCACGCTCGCATGATAGCCATGAACACCGATTTAATTGATGAGCTCAACCTTGACCCACCTCCCTACGATTGGACAATGGATGAATTCATCGAAATACTAAATGCTGCAACAACAGATAAGACTGCTGGAGCCGCTGTTCTATACGACTTGGATAGTGTCATTTCTGCCCAGGAGGATGGATTTTGGAGCCCCGCCTATAATCACGGAGAGAGAAAATTCTACTTCACTGAAAAATGGCTACCAGGCATTAACTTACTCAATGAACTACGTGCAGTTCCGGGCTTGGACATTTGGAAGATGCGCAATAATGGCCAGAGCATTGAGGAGGGTGAATCCAACGACTATACCCTCAAGTTCGGTGTAGCAGGGGCCAACGATAACCACTATTCCTTTAAAGAGGGCTTTGCTCTGCTAGCTACTGGTGCTTCCTGGGAAGCTAACTGGATGCGGGCGCAGGTCAAACCAAACTGGGAATATTGGCCTTACCCTCGGATGGATGAAAATAGCGATATTAAAGTGCCCGTCCATGTCAACCACACCTATATGATGTCCACAGTGAACGATGAAAATCTTGCCGCTGCCTTCGAAGTGTTGAAGTGGGTATCCATCAGCAAAGAGGGGAATCTGGCGAAAATGAGCATTTTTGCCGCCCGTCCCGCCGAGGAGACCACAGAAGGAAAACTATATTTCCTTTGGTACTTCCCATCGACACAGCATCCTGAAGTTGTGGCAAAGTTTGCTGATAATCCATATGTCACAGAAGGACTAGAAGTAGTATATGCCAATATCACCAACAGCTTCCGGGATGATCTCAATAAGATTATTCCAGGGTTCAACCTAATCTTTGATGATAGTGTCTGGTCCTTACTGAATGCTGCCCGTGAGGGAACGATGGATGCTTCCGCCGCCGCATCTCAATTGGACGGAATCGTCAACAGTCGAGTAGCAGAACAATGGGCCGCTTTTGAAGCCCAGTTAGGCAAGGCTAATTAAGATCTTTGGAGGGGGCGAACGCTGCTGTTCGCCCCCCGATTAAGACCTCGGAGTGATATGCATGAGCAGAAGACGATTGGTGCTGTGGGTAATACTTTTAACGCTACTGTATGCTGGTGGCAGTCAGGCCGCGTCTTTCAATGACTGGATTCAAGTACCAGAGGCTGCAATCATTCAGGTGATACCACTTGAGGATGGGGGTACGAAGGCAGGGGATACTCTGCAAGTGATTCTTGATGTGCCCGAAACAGGGCACTACAATATCGTGCTCTCTTACCAACCGCTTGAAAGGAGCAATTTTGACAACATAGTATTGGTACGAGTTTCTGGAAACGAAATGCGTAGCAAATTGCCCCTTCTATGGGAGGATCTGCCTAGCCCGATCCAATATGACAGATATGGAAATGAAGTTCTCCCATCGCAGCAGCTTCTCCCAGGTGATTCCATAACATATTTAGAGGAATACTCTACCTTTACAGGTGAGCCCCACATATTTACCTTGGCGGCAGGGCCACAGGTAATAGCCCTTACTCCAGAAAGTGTAGCGGTACGGTTTACGGAGCTAAAACTAGTACGCACTAAACCAAGTCTCTCCTATGCCCAGTATCAGTCGGAAAACCAAACCTTCCCTTTGGGCCAAGATTTTGTGGTAATCGAAGCAGAAAACTATGGGATCAAAAACGATTC
>CAZAJB010000051.1:0-14783 GCA_964485345.1 uncultured Clostridiaceae bacterium | reverse complement strand
ATAAAAAAGGTAGGATCGAATTGAGGGGATGTATTTCTATGGCACGAATCGGTTTATTTGATGTTGTGGGGCCAACAATGGTCGGACCATCAAGTTCACATACTGCGGGAGCGGTACGTTTGGGGCTTGCTACCAGGAGAATTCTTGGAGCTGAGGTCGCAAAGGCAGAGATTACTCTGCACGGCTCCTTTGCTGCTACCTACTGGGGCCATCGCACCGACGTGGCACTCGTAGCAGGCCTGTTGGGCATGGGTATGGACGACGAGCGAATTCCGCAGGCGCTTGAGCTTGCTCAAGAGGCGGGGTTGGAATACAGTTTTGAATCCGGTGATTTGGGGGATGTTCACCCTAATTCGGTACGCATTCAGGCGGAAGGATCTGGAGATACGATCGTGATGGCCGGCGCTTCCGTAGGCGGCGGACGGATCAACATCTTTGAGGTTAACGGCTTTGAAGCGGGGGTCGATGGTAGCTACACCACGCTGCTCACTCGACACCGCGACGAGCCAGGTGTGATTGCAGAAATTACCAAAGTACTGGCCATTCATGGTATCAATATTGCATTTTTAGATGTGAGTCGTAAGACTCGGGGGTCCGATGCGTTATTGCTCGCCGAAACCGATGACCTCATTTCGGATCTAACGCAGCAGCATCTGCTAAGGGTACCTGGAGTCATCGTCGTTCGGATATTACCGCGTTTTTAGGGGGATTTGTGTGGATATCAACAATGCAACTCAATTGTTAGAGCTCTGCGCTGGGCGCGATCAGGATCTCGCTCAGGTCGTAGCTGAATATGAGGCCTTTCGCAGTAACACATCCTGCGATGAAGTGCGCGCCCAGATGCGCGAAGTGCTTGCGGTCATGCGTGCGTCCGTCGAAAGTGGTATTGAGGATCGGGGCGAAAGGACCCACATTATTACCGGTTATGGACACCTATTTAATACCGCCATTAATGAAGGGCGAGTTGTGGGTTGTTCGCTGTTCCAAAAAGTAATTCTCTATGCCCTAGCTGTTGGCCAGCACAATGCGGGCTTAGGTCGCATTGTAGCCTGCCCCACCGCTGGAGCCTGTGGGGTTGTTCCTGGAGCGATGCTCGCAGTCGCAGATGAACTCGGGAGTAGTGACGAAGAACTCGTTGAGGCCCTTTTGGTTATGGGTGGTGTGGGTATTGTTTCTGCGGCCCAGGGGCCCATTAGCGGGGCAGAGGGTGGATGTCAAAGCGAATGCGGTGTAGCCTCATCGATGGCTGCAGGCGCGGTCGTGTATTTAATGGGTGGCTCAAGTGAGCAGGTCTTCGCTGCGGCTTCTCTGGCCCTACAAAGCCACTTGGGCTTGGTCTGCGACCCTTTGGCATCTCTCGTTGAAGTTCCCTGCGTCACCCGCAACGCAACCTCTGCAACGACGGCAGTTGTGGCAGCTAATATGGCTATAGCAGGTATTCCAGGAGTGATCCCTTATGACGAAACGGTTGCGGCTATGAAGCACATTGGCAAGGGTTTACCGGAGAGTCTGCGCGAAACCTCCCAGGGCGGCTTGGCTGCTAGCCCAACGGGGAAGAGGATCTATAAAGAGATGCGAGATAAGTATCGCCTATAGCAAAAAACGACTTGGCGTTTTTCCAACGCTAAGTCGTATTTGAAAAAAAATGGCGGAACCGACGAGACTCGAACTCGCGATCTTCGGCGTGACAGGCCGACGTGTTAGCCAACTACACCACGGCTCCAAGCAAGACTTATTATACAAGTGATTCTTGAATTAAGCAAGGACTTTTTCTAATTCTTACACGAAGGAGGATTCCCATGCGTCGTAGGGGAGTTGTTATTGAAAAGGCCGGTAGAGAAGTGTTGGTCGAGATTCAAGATCCGGCGCGTACCTGTGGCAGTTGTAAGGGCTGCATACGGATTGGACCGGAACGGCCCCCGGAGGATTATGTCGTGCGTGCTCCAAACAACCGTGACAAGTACGGGGTCGGGGATGAAGTCATTCTAGATGGCGAAATAGCACCCTTAATCAGGGCTGTTTCTGTTTTGTACGGTATCCCTTTCGCCTCCCTTTTTATCGGTTATCTCGTTACTCGTTTGATTACGGGCAGCGATCCGGTGGCAGGGCTCGGTGGAGTAGCAGGTCTATTGCTAGGTGCTGTCGTGGCGAGGACGATCACTCGCCGTTTCTTTAATCGTGAACCAGAATTTCGTATCGTAGCACGAGCCTGTTCTTAGGAGGAGAAGCCATGTCTTTGGTTGCAGATGAGATTACCAAACGCTTCCGCGATGTCACTGCGGTAGACCGCTTGAGCTTCACCGTTCAAGAGGGGTCCCTCTTTGGTTTCTTAGGACCGAATGGGGCCGGAAAGACCACGACCATGCGTGTCATTTTGGACATTATCAGACCCGACGAGGGGAAGGTGACCTGGCAAGGCCAGACTTTCCACAGGCTGGGAAGGGGCTTTTTTGGCTACCTGCCCGAAGAACGAGGTCTGTATCCGAAGATGCGTGTGGCAGAGCATTTAGAATTCCTAGGGCGTATTCATGGGCTTGACCGGCGCAAGGCGCAAGCGGAGACGGAGCGCTGGATTGATCGCTTTGAAATCGGCGAGTTGAGCCAAAAGCGTATTGAGGAGTTATCGAAGGGTAACCAACAAAAGGTGCAGACAATCGGAACGATGCTGCATGACCCTGAGTTATTGATTTTGGATGAGCCCTTCAGTGGTTTGGATCCTGTGAACACCGCTTTGCTTAAAGAAGTATTACTGGAGGCCCACAAGCGGGGGCGAACCATCATATTCTCTAGTCACCGTATGGACCAGGTAGAAGAGATCTGCAAGGATATCGTTCTTATCGACCAAGGACGCTCGGTCTTGCATGGCAATCTTAGGCAGATCAAAAAGTCTATGGGCAGACAGATTTTGCGAATTGCTCTGGAGGGCAAGGAAGACTTCTGGGCAAGAATTCCAGGGCTTGAACCTGTGGCGTCCCGCTCTGATTATCAGGAGTTCCGCCTAGGCGATGGCGTAGATCCGAATGATGTCTTGCATGCAGCGATGCAGGCGGGGCAAGTAATCCGCTTTGAACTTGTAGAGCCGTCTCTCGATCAGATCTTTGTGGAGAAGGTAGGTGCTAGGGTATGAGCATGATTCCTGTCTTAGTCAAACGTGAGTTTACTTCCCGGGTTAAGGGAGCATCCTACGTCGTCACTACCGTAATCGGCGTCTTGGTCTTTGTGGCCCTCTCCTTTCTTCCACCTATAGTCGAACGTTTTAGTCAGAGTATGGCACCTGGGCATATCGATCTTGTCCTGTATGAACAGCCTGGGGAGAGCAGCATATTTCCCTACCTAGAAGAAGTAAGTACGCTACGGGAAGGCTTCACGGTGCGCTCAAGCAGTGGACTTAGTGAACAAGAAGCATATCGTATGGTCTTGGATGAAGGCTTATCGGGCCTTCTGCTCGTGGATGGTCCTTTGTATACCCTCGTGACTACAGATGGAACCAACATGATGTTGAATGGCGAGATTGAGAACATTCTCAATCAGGCGGTGAGCCGCGGCAATGCTGCGCGTCTCGGGCTCTCAGCTGAGGATATGGCCAGTCTTTTTAGTAAAGTCGATCTGCGGGTGCGGGAGGTCTCACCACTTGGCGAAGATGGTGAAGAGCTTGATAGTGTTGCCCAGGCCCAGGCCATGGTGTTGGCCTACTTTTTACTGTTCATGATCTACATGGCTTTGATCATGTACGGCAATATGGTTGCCTCTGGCGTGGCGGAAGAAAAAAGCTCGCGCATTATGGAAGTGATGGTATCCACGGTGAAACCAATGGAACTCATGCTCGGGAAGATTATTGGTGTGGGTTCCTTGGGCCTCTTGCAGTTCTTCATTTGGATTGGGACAGGGTTTCTGATGAACACCATGGGAAGCTCTCGGATTTTGGGCCAGGTTCTCGGCGCTGGTGGGGCCGTCAGTACCATTCCCCTCGAGACCGTCTTGTGGTTTGGCCTCTACTTTATCTTGGGCTACTTCTTCTATGCTTCAATTTTCGCCGCGGCGGGTGCCTTGGTTTCTCGAGTTGAAGAGGTCAGCCAGGTGGTTACGATCATCATGATGTTAATCATGGTCGGCTTTTTTGCGGCCTATGCGTCTTTCCTGAATCCGAATAGTACTTTGGCGGTCGTTACCTCGTTGATTCCCTTTACGGCTCCTATGGTGATGTTCTCCCGGATTGTACTAGGCAATCCAGCCTTGATCGAGATCATTGCCTCAGTAGTCTTACTTCTGTTAGCAGTACTTTTGGGTGCCTGGATATCCGCAAAGATCTACCGAACAGGAATCCTGATGTACGGAAAACGGCCGAGCCTGCGGCAAGTGTTCCGACTGATCCGAGATTAATTGCGCTGGGGAGATTGGTATGCGTATTAGCATCAGTCTTGCAGGAGGCCAACTCAGTCCTCCGACAAATACCATGGTCCAGACTCTCGCCAAACTCCTGGCGGAACACGACGTCCTGCCTGGGCTAGTTCGGCGCGTCACGCCTTCTTCGGTTTGGGTACGCATTTCCGAAAAGGACATAGAGCTTCCTCTGAAGGGATATCCTCTGACTTCCGGCCAAGTGGTGGAAATCAGCAGGGACGGACAAACAATTACTCTCAAGACGCTCATAGGCCAGAGTGCTAGCCATGGGGAGGCGGAGCAGAAGGCTCTAACTCCCACGCAGCTCGGAGAGGTTCTCGTGGAACTGAATATCCCCCCCACCACGGAGGCGGTTCGTGTGGCTGAGGGCCTTGTTGAAAGGGGCTTTCCACTGCAAGAAGCGTTGGTCTGGTCGCTCCTTCCCTGGGCAGAGGAGGGGCAGCTTGAGGAGGCTTTCCTAGCCCTGCAGGCCAAGTATCCTCTCAAACAGGAAGTTCTGGCTGTGGCTGGCCGACTCAAGGAACGCCATGTGGGGGAGCCGATCCTGACAGCGGCCAGGGAGGATCTGCCCTCTGACCTCAAGGAGCTTTTTTTCAAGCCGAATCTGGGAAACCGCACCAACTGGCACAAGCGTTTCCCTGAGGGCAAGGTTTTCAAAGCCCTAGCCCGGCTGCTCGTGGAGGAACGTCTGGCTGAGTCACTACTCAACCGCGAGATGAGCCCCCATCACGAATACCTCCTTGCCATACCTTTTCTGCGTAAAGACGATCTCTATGCTAGTTGGGTGAGGATCACAAGGGATGATCCAGATGTGGGGGCGGATGGTGAGGAGCACAATAGTTTTCGGCTGGAGCTAGAGATTCCAACCGCTACGCTCGGTGTGGTAGGTGCAGAGCTTTTTGTTGCGGGGAGGAGTGTAGCGATAAACTTGAGAGTGGAAGAGGGGTCAAACGATCTGCAGCTGGCTCTGGAGGACTTAAGACAAGAACTACATGCCTCAGGATGGAACCTCAGGGAGCTGCAAGTCAGGGGATGGGACGATGCGCAAAGCGGTAGCATTACGATATGATCGTCAAAAAAACCAAGCCCCGGAAGTTGTTGCTTCGGGGCAAGGTCTGATCGCGGAGAAAATTCTAGAAATAGCAGCGGAGAACCGGGTACCTTTTTATGAACACCATGAGTTGGTGGAAGCCTTGGCCACCTTGCCTCTAGGTTCCGAAGTACCTCCTGAGCTCTATGAACTAGTCGCTCAGATCCTGGCTTTTGTTTTGCGGATCGACGAAGAGCAGAGCAGAGACCAAAGCGGTAATGGGAATCGCCAGAGTTAGACCGATGCTGCCGGCCATAGCTCGGATGATTTCGGAGGCCACCATATCGAGATTCAAGACCTCGCTCCAACCGCTTTGACTCGCCTGGAAGAGCAGAAGCAGAGGGAGAGACGAGCCAACATAGGCTAGGATTAGGGTATTGGACATGGTGGCAATCAAGTCCCTACCTACCAAAAAACCTCGAGAGAGAAGCGTCCTGAAGTCGGTATCGGGATCGGCTTCTTTTATTTGCTCCATGGAAGAGGCAATGCTGATGCTAACGTCCAGGATTGCGCCTAAGGCACCAATAATCATGCCAGAGAATAGTAGGCCCTGAAAATCAATGGATGGATCCATGTACTGCAGCATCTGGGCTTCGCCCGAAGAGAGCCCAGAAAGATGACTCGCTTTGCCTACTACGTAGGCCAAAGTCCCTGCGGTTACAAGTCCTCCTATGGTTCCGCACACCGCTGCCGCCGTTTTTCTGCTGTAGCCAGCCACAAAGAGGATAAATAGCCCTGTCAAACCAGAAGACAGGCCCACTGTGACTAGGATTGAGTTATAGCCTCGCAAGACCAAGGGAAGAATCATCGTCACGACAACCACGCCCATACCCATCAAGGAGACAACAGCCTTGACCCCCTGGCGCCCGCCAATGACGATCACGGAGACGGCAAAGAGGGTAGTAATGATGATCAGGGGAGTCCTTCTAGAAAAGTCTGCTAGATAGTATTCAGGACTAGCGCCGGTCAAGTCTGCTTCTAACGTCACGCGGTCCCCCGTTTTTACGACCAGGTCGAAATAGGGGTGGCCGGTGAGCGTGTGCAGGATCTGGATCGTCTCGTTGGTGTGGGGACCAGACATGAGGCGGACTGTGACGACTTGTGTTTCCCATTCTGCTTCAGCATAGGGACCTGGTTCTGCCATATCTACGGCGAGAACTTGACCCTGGTAGGTTTCGGCGAAGCAACTACCTCCAAGAATGAACACAAAAAACAGGGTGACTAGGAATAGGACTTGCATGGACTTTGCCACAAGAATACCTCCAGATGGCGCAAAATATCATTGATTTTCTCATTATAGCACGGAGAGGCAAGAAGTCAAAGAACAGGAAGGGCCGGTACTCTACGGGCAGTACTCCAGGGGCCAAGTAATTGCGCCAGTACTCTTGACTTTGGCTCGACCCCTCGGTATAATGAGAAAGTGTCATGGCGGCGTAGCTCAGTTGGTCAGAGCATACGGTTCATACCCGTAGAGTCGCTGGTTCAAATCCAGCCGCCGCTACCAAGAAAACCCATAAAACCCTACAAAACTTGTAGGGTTTTTACGTTTATCTCGAAAAAAGAAGATAAGTAGTTGGTTTAGGCCACATCCTTCGACAACTCCACCCCCCTGCTTCTTGCTATCGTGAAAATGGTGTCGGAAGGAGATGGTGTTGTGGCTAAGGTGTTGTCCGTGCCCCTAACGTCTAGCGAGGGAAAACTTACGCCATACCAAGTATTGATTGGTTGGGCCAACTCCCCCTTGGCCTGGAGCATGATTGGATTTTTAGTGGGAAGGGCTGCCGTTTTCGGTGAAATCTGGCCCCTTGGTCTAGCTTATGTTGCCGTCTTTCGACGACTTCGGCCCAAGCAAACGGGCCTTCCTCTCATAGGCGTAGCGCTGGGGATAACAAGCCAAATTGCCTTTCGCATGGCCTTGCCTTATTATGGGGCGTTGGCGGTCTTGGCTCTAGGGCCAGGAGTAGGTGAAAAAAGCGGTCGGAGGTGGCTCATCTGTAGCATCCTCGCTGTCAAACTTGCCTTGCACTATCTCCTACAGCCTGTTCCCATGGTGTTGATTGTGACCATAACCGAATGTGTTTTTGCCGTGTTCATTTATAGGATCTTGTACCCTGCCCTAGAGCGGTGTTTAGAGAAGCAGCTGGCCTGGGGAGAGCTTTATGTGTTCTTGTGTAGTCTAGCCCTAATTGTATCACTTGACTGGAGCTGGGGAGGCGTCTCGCCGCGCCTATTTGTAATCTGCGTTTTGATCCTTTTGGGGGCGCGTCTGGGAGGGCTGGGCGTTTCGTGCATCTTGGGGCCCGCTTTAGCTCTCTTGGCCATGCTCCTTGGTGAACCAGTGGAGATGGTGTTACTTATTGTAATTGCCAGTTTGCTCACTGGCTTCTTACATAGATTTAGCTGGGGTTATTACGCAGGACCTCTTCTTGCTCTGATCTTTTCCGCGGCAAGGCCCGCCGATGTCGAGACTCTTTCTTGGCTTCTCACCATAGTGGCAGCCGTATGGCTGGCCGGAAGAGTCCCACAAGAACGGCTGAACCTTCTCAAGCGCATTATCCCTGGTACCGAACCATTTCAGCAACAGAGCAAGGGTTATGATGAGCACCTAAAGAAGGTATTTGATCAGAAAATCGACGGATATCTCACTGTTTTTGAGGAGTTGGAGAATAATCTCCTGGATAACGAAAATCCACTCTTTCACAGACAAATGCATGGCATGGCAGAGCTCTTGAAAACAATGAAGACGTCATTTTCGCCGGAAGCTGTCTTCACGAAAGAGCTAGAAGAAGTGTTACTACGCCATTTTTCTGGAGTTGACTTGGCGCATA
This sequence comes from uncultured Clostridiaceae bacterium, assembly GCA_964485345.1. Lineage (GTDB taxonomy): Bacteria > Bacillota > Limnochordia > Darwinibacteriales > Darwinibacteriaceae > UBA5420. The sequence goes on along the minus strand of CAZAJB010000051.1, from coordinate 6,464 downwards.
TCACGGTATTGCCCATTCTAGACGGGTTCGAGATCTATGGTGCTCGAAAACAACCGTGCCTCACGAAAACGTTCTGCCGGGAGGTTGCTGAGTTTGCCAGCGGTACCATTGCCTCGCAGCGTTATGGGGTGTCTACCTGTAATTGCAAGGAAAATGGGGCCTGTGGATTCAAGATATCTCCCTGCCCTCGCTACAAAGTGGAAATTGGCAAGGCCAGAGTGGCCAGTCAAGATGTATCGGGAGACAACCAAATTACCTTCGAGATTGCCGCAAGCAAGGTGGCAATTGTCTTAAGTGATGGAATGGGGGTGGGCCTGAAGGCCCATACCGAAAGCAATGTGACACTGCGTCTCCTGGAGCGTATGACCAAGGCTGGATACGATCTGACCACTTCGGTCTCTTTGATTAATCGTCTCCTGATGCTACGTAATCAAGATGACATGTTTGTCACTATCGACATGGTTGTGATTGATCTTTTTTCGGGCCAGTTGGAGTTTGTCAAGATCGGAGCAGCCCCCAGCTTTATCAAGCGAGGTCGCGAAGTAGAAATAATCTACAATCATAACTTGCCAGTTGGTGTTTTGTCCCAGGTCCAGGTGGAATCCGATAGGAGAATGCTGCAGGAAGGCGAAGTCTTAATCATGGCCACCGATGGTGTACTAGATGTACAGCGCAATGTGGCCCGTAAAGACGAGTGGATGTGCTGGAATCTGAGGCGCCTTAGACAGGACGAGGACATGTCGGTGATGGCAGAGGCCATTTTATCTGACAGCCTTGATGTAGCTGATGGGCGTGTTCATGATGATATGATGGTGGTTGTAGCACGGCTCATGCAGGCCGATTGCGAGCTTGAAAGTTATAGGAGGGTGCAATCAAGTGGATAGAGATCTTTATCCTGTGTTTATGAGGAATCTCAAGAAGCTTTCAGTAACACAGCAAGATCGGATCTTGGTTGCAGTGAGCGGTGGACCAGACTCTATGGTTCTGTTGCACCTGCTTTGGCGTTTCAACGCCCGGAGAATTGGAGTCTTTCACTTGAACCATGGCTTTCGTGAGGCCGCCTCCGAGGATGCGAGATTCGTCGGAGAGTATGCGGACAAGCTTGGTGTTCCAGCACAGATTGAATCCTATGATATCATGGGATTCTTGGCAACCAGCGGTGAGTCAAAGCAGCAGGGGGCTCGCAAGATTCGCTACCAACTCCTGCGGAATTTCGCCGAAGCGAATGGCTATCATCGGATTGCCCTCGGACATCATGGTGACGATCAAGCGGAGACGGTATTGATGCGTATGTTGAGGGGAGCAGGTTTGCACGGTCTCGGTGGAATTCCGCCTGAACGTGGACCTTTCATCCGTCCCCTCTTGGATTTCTACAAGGAGGATCTTCTCCAGTATTGTACGGATTTTGATATCCCCTTTGTCCTTGATGAGAGCAATTTTCAGCCCGTTTACGTTCGCAACAAGGTTCGTCAGGAATTACTTCCCTTGCTCGCGGCAGAATACAATCCAGAAATTATCCCGCAGTTGGTGCAACTCGCCGAACTAGCGAGAGAAGACGAACTGGAATTGCATCAAAGGGCGAAGGAGATTACTCTAGGACATCTCAAGTGGCGATGGGGGCAAGTGCTCTTTCCTCGCAGGGTTTTCGCTGGACTGTCAGTCGCCATGCAACGCCGTGTGCTGAGAGGTTTGCTCCAGACCTACAAGGGCAACCTACTGCAGGTAGGCTTCGTTCACATTGAAGACTGGCGCAAGATGCTCGCTGAGAACTCGAGCTTTCGCTTATCGTTGCCTGGGTGCCTTGTTGCTGCCACCTCTGAGTATGTTATTGTAGGTGAGTTTGCAGTCAAGCCTTGGGGACCCACGGAGCTTCATCCACCGGGTCAGATTCGGGTCGGCCATTTTACCATTCAGGCCGAGATTTACGCCAAGGATGACCTCGATTTGCCCGGCGAAGACTGCGAAGACTTCGATTTGGATACCCTAGCATTACCCTTGGTAGTAAGGCCGCGACGGGCCGGCGACCGCATGAGGCCCTTTGGAGGAGGGGGATCCAAGAAAGTGAAGGATCTCTTGATCGACTGTCACGTTCCTTTGGATCAGAGAGATTTTTTGCCCCTCGTCTGCGACCAACAGGATGTTTTGTGGATTCCCACTGTGCGCAGAGGCTCGAAGGGATCCATCACCGAGACAACAAATCGGGTGCTGCGCTTGCGTCTGAAATAATGATCGGGAATCATTGTCACGCCCATACCCTTATGTTATAATTGAGTGACGTATCGCTATTTTCCGTGCTCTTGGCTCCGGAAAGGGAGGGCAAAACTTGAATAAATTTCTTCGCGGTATCAGTTTGTATTTGCTGATAGCCATCATTGCAGTGTCTATCGTTAGTAATCTTTATTCGCCAGTATCTCCTGCCAAGGAACTCTATTACTCCGAGTTGCTACAGTTTATCGATGACGACAGAGTGGCGTCCGTAAAACTAGTGGGTGATCAGCATGTTGAGGGTCGGCTTCGGGATGGAACCATTTTTACAGCCTTAGTTCCCGTGGGCAAAATGTCCGATATTGCCGATCGTTTAGAGACTAGAAATGTACAGTTAGAAGCAGAACTACCTCCACAGCCTCCGTGGTGGATGGCATTACTGCCGAATATTATCTTTATCGTCGTTCTAGCCGTTTTCTGGCTATTTATCATGAACCAAATGCAGGGTGGCAATAATCGTGCCATGTCCTTTGGCAAGAGCAAAGCCCGTTTGCATCATGAGGAAAAGAAAAAGGTCACCTTTGATCATGTGGCTGGGGTCGATGAGGCCAAACAGGAACTTGTGGAGATTGTGGATTTTTTGAAGCACCCCAAGAAGTTCAATGACGTGGGAGCCAAGATACCCAAGGGTGTGCTGTTAGTAGGGCCTCCCGGTACCGGAAAAACCTTGCTAGCTCGGGCTGTTGCAGGAGAAGCAGGGGTGCCGTTTTTTAGCATCAGTGGTTCTGAATTTGTAGAAATGTTTGTTGGTGTTGGCGCCTCTAGAGTGCGAGATCTCTTTGAGAACGCGAAGAAGAATGCGCCCTGCCTCATTTTCATTGACGAACTAGATGCCGTCGGACGCCAGCGCGGTGCAGGTCTAGGCGGTGGGCATGACGAACGTGAGCAAACCCTCAACCAGTTGTTGGTTGAAATGGATGGTTTTGAAACGAACTCGGGGATCATCATCATGGCAGCCACAAATAGGGCTGACGTCTTGGACCCGGCCCTTTTGAGACCTGGTCGTTTTGACCGGAAGGTTGTTGTAGATCGTCCTGATTTGCAGGGGCGTACTGAAATCTTGAAGATTCACAGTCGTGGCAAGCCCTTGCAGCCTGACGTGGACCTGGGTGTTGTTGCTAGGCGGACGCCGGGCTTTTCTGGTGCAGATCTTGAGAATGTGTTGAATGAATCGGCTATTCTAGCTGCTCGAGGCAATCGTAAAGTGATTAACATGCCAGACGTTGAAGAAGCAATTGACAGAGTCATCATGGGACCAGAGAAGAAAAATCGCAAACTCCATGAGATCGATCGTAAAGTGTTTGCCTATCACGAAGCTGGTCATGCAGTGGTAGCACACTTCTCGAAACATGGCGATCCAGTCCATAAGGTCACCATTGTGGGCAGAGGTGGAACCGGCGGCTATACCATGATGTTGCCTGAAGAGGAGCGCTTTGTGGCCAGTCGTTCTAAACTTAAGGACGAGTTGGTGAACCTTTTGGGTGGCAGGGCTGCTGAAGCGCTTGCCCTCGATGAGATCAGCACGGGTGCTTCCAATGACCTAGAACGTGTGACCCGTATTGCCCGCAAGATGGTCATGGAGTGGGGAATGAGCCCACGTCTTGGACCTTTGACCTTTGGGCGACCCAATGGTGAAGACTTGGTTTTCTTAGGGCGAGACATTTCCCGGGAACGCAACTACAGCGAAGGCGTGGCTGCCATCATTGATGAAGAAGTACACAAACTTGTTGAGTCAAGTTATGACATGGCTACATCCTTACTGACCGAACATCGGCAGAAGCTCGATGCGGTAGCCGAAGCACTCCTAGATGTAGAAACCTTAGGCAAAGAAGAATTCTTGGCCCTTATGGCAGGTGGCGAACTCAGCGAAAGCGGCCCAGACGAACCTGGCGTACAGGAACAGGCCATGACTGAGCTGAGGGACGATACCAAGGGAAAAACCCATAGTGGTGAGCACCTGAGACCTGCAACGCCAGAAACTACGATCTAGGCTGAACTAAGTGAAATAGAAAAACGACCCGTTTGTGGGTCGTTTTTTTGACTGTTGAATGTGGATTATCTGAGATTGGAGGGTTTGTCACCGAGTGTGACAGGAATCAGGAGCATTTCGCCCTGGCGTAAGACAGTAAGCATGATTTCATCGCCTGTAGCATGCTTGCCGATCTCTTCAAGCACGTCATCGGTGGAAAAGACATCTTTGTCGTCGATACGGCGGATAATGTCCCAGGGCTGTAGACCAGCCTCGGCAGCCGGTGAGTCCTGGATTACGTCAAGCACAAGCACTCCCTTCTCGTCGGGAAGCCGCAATTGCCCTGCGGTCTCTTGGGTCAGGTTTTGATGGTAGATGCCGATCCATGGTTGACTTGGCAGGCTGACACTACCGGTTGTAATCAACTCTTCCAAGACATCCTTGGCGACGTTGATGGGAATGGCAAAGCCGATTCCCTGTGCACTGGCATGAACGGCGGTATTAATCCCGATGACCTCGCCTTTCATGTTCAAGAGCGGTCCACCTGAATTGCCGCTGTTGATGGCCGCATCGGTTTGCATTAGGTTTTGATAGGTCTGAGCCTTACCCGTCTCCTGGCTGAGAATACTGATCTCGCGACCCTTAGCACTGAGTACACCTACAGTCACGGTGTGATGCAAGGATTCACCATAGGGATTGCCGATTGCGATAGTCCATTCACCAATTCTAGAGTGATCGGAATCACCTAAGGGTACGGTTGGAAAGACATCTTCCTCTTCATTCAGAATCTGCAGGACAGCCAGGTCTAGGCGCTGATCGGATCCTAGGATCTCGGCGGTGTACTCCCGTTGGAGGCCAGGGACGTCCACGATCACCGTAATGGTCTGACCATCACCCTTGTTACCGACTACGTGCTGGTTGGTGAGGATGACTCCCGTTTCGTCGATAATAAAACCTGAGCCCGCACTTCTCTGAGGTACGGGTTGACGATTGGTAAAGGGATCATTGAACCAGTAGTCGAAAAAGAAGTTGTAAAAGGGGTCCTCCGTGGTCGATCTGTCACTTGTAGTTTGCTCCTCTGCAGGCCATCGCACAGAGAGAAACACAGTGGCTGGACTTGCCACTTCGGCAATGTCCGCGATAATGTAGGGATTGTCAACGACAATCGGTGTTATACTTGCGTGCTCTACGGGAGCCTCTTCAGCCACCAGGGTAGCGGCAGGTAGTCGGTGGGCTATTACGCCACTGAACACCAACAAAACACCAACAAGAAGCAAGACACTGACAATACGTTTTCTGTTTTGCATAATAATCCTCCTCGTTTTTAGTTGCCTTCTAAATACTTGCATTATAACTTATCTTAGTGTGCCCTGGCAAGGAGTGAGCTTATGATCAGGCCTGTAAAGTCTGTCCAATGGGGGAAGGAAATAGTCAAGATGATTGAAATGTATACCATGCTGGGCTCAACTAATCAATTCGCAAGAGGCTATATCAAAAATGGGGGTTCTTCCGGTACGGTGTTATGGGCCCTCGAGCAGAAAGAAGGACAGGGCCGCCGAGGGCGCAAGTGGGATTCAGACGGGTCATCCTTGACCTTTAGTCTGATTTGGAAGTGCCTTGACGATGTGATCCCACAAAACTTGACGCTGACCGTAGGTCTAGGCGTAGTGCAGAGCCTAGAACCCTATTTTCCAGATCTCAGGGTCAAGTGGCCAAACGATTTATGGATTGGCGAAAGAAAACTAGGAGGAATTCTCACAGAGACGCTGCAGATCAAGGGAGAACGTTGGGTCATTCTCGGCATTGGCTTAAATGTGAATGTGAGTACTTCGCCCGGCGGGGATTCCAGTCCACGGATATCGATGCAAGAAGCAAGTGGCTGCTTTTGGCCTCGCCTAGCTGTTCTGGATCGAGCGTTGCTTGGAGTCGAGTTGGGCTTTCAGATGGCAAAGGGGAGAGAGGACCTTTCCTTCTTGTTCCGAAAGTACGGCAACTTCCTGGATCGGCAGGTCATAGTCTACCATGGCGATCTGACGTTTCAGGCTACGGCCAAGGATGTACTTCCCGATGGCCGTCTCTTGATCGAAGACGCCCGCGGTGAGCGGGCGCTGTTGCCGGAAGAAATTTCCGTTCGTTTTGATGCTTGCCAAGGCAAGCATCTCGGAGTTTCCCTTCGGGAAACATCCACTTGATATTCGTCATAACTGTGGTACAATATACTGGCAAGGGA
>CAZAJB010000050.1:0-15299 GCA_964485345.1 uncultured Clostridiaceae bacterium | reverse complement strand
TGGTACATTGATGCCGAGCAAAACCTTGGCGACATTTTCGCAGTGTACTACAACTACGGAACCGCTCCTTGGCATACACTGGTTCTTGGTATGCTCGCTGAGCAAAATGGCGAACTAGCGTTCACCGCTTCCAAAGCGAACACTCTAGAAGCAGAATGGCTCGGTTACAACATGGGACCAAGCTTGCCCATTCTTGACAAATGGCTTGACCATGCAATCGAAACCAACTATCTACCTTACGAGAGCTTCCTAAGTCAATGGATCTCCGAGGAAGAAATTGCATCTCGTTATGCTAACGCTAAAGCCTGGTATGAAGACAAAGGTCACTTCTGGATTGGTAATGGTCCTATGTACCTCGAAAAGACCTTCCCAACAGAGAGACAGGTTCTCCTCAGACGTTATGAGAACTACTCAGAGCCAGCAGATAAGTGGGCTATGTTTGATGAGCCACGCATTGCTGAGGCAGAGCTAACCGGTGGAACCCGCGTCAGAGCTGGTGGCAACATCTCCTTTGAAGTCGAAGTAACCTTCAAGGGCGAAGCTTACCCAACAGAGTTCATCCAGGAAGTAAAATACATCGTTCTGGATGCAACTGGCAGTGTAGCCTACAGCGGCTATGCTACAGCTGTTGAAGGCGTTGACGGACTGTTCGAAATCGCCCTGACCGGCGAAGAGACCTCCCAACTGCCTATCGGTTCCAACACAATCGAAGCAATCGTCCTCCCAACACTCGTAGCTAGCGCAACATTCAGCGCACACACCTTTGTAACATTACCCTAGGTGGGAGACGGAAACATCAACGCTAGACTCTAGAAGCGAGGGCGTGGAGTCCACGCCCTCGCTTCTTTTGTTCCAGATCAATACCGGGAGGTATAGGAAATGCAAAATATTGAAACTGCGCAGGGACAGTCTGCGGTATTGCGTAAACGTAGACTAAGCAGCCTGAGTCGTGTTCTCAAATACGTGCTCGTGCGGGGACTGACCTTGCTCGTTACAGTTACGATCGGAGTCTACCTAGCCATTTTGATTGCTAACGGCGGCGGCTATGTTGACGAGATGCGTAAGGGGCAAATCCGCGAATCTGTCTCTATTCAGATGGCTGGAGACCCAGAAAATGCGTTTTTAACTCTGCAAGAACGCCGTACACTTGAAGAGAGCCTAGTTAATACGCAAATTGAGCAACTAGGACTACATCGTCCCTTTGCCATCAGAAGCTTTGAGTATCTATGGAATGGTCTCACCCTTGATCTCGGAAGGGCAGATTATCTCCTCAGCGATAGTGGATCCCGCCAGGTTCGACTTATTTTGGGGGAACGCCTTGGGCCCACATTGCTCTTAATGGCCTCTGGCCAACTGCTCCTCTTTTTCAGCTCACTGGCTTTGGGGCTATTCTTATCACGCCGTTACGGTAGTTTTTTGGATAAACTCATCATTGCCATGGCGCCCACCAGTTCGGCACCGGCCTGGTTTTACGGCATGTTTCTCATCCTAATATTTTCTGCCGTCCTGGGATGGTTCCCCTTTGGCGGTATGGTTGGTGCACCACCCCCCACTTCTACCTTTTGGCGTATCATGAGCACCTTAAAACACATGGTTCTACCAGTAACTGCCCTACTAGTCTCCTCGCTTTTCTCCAGTGCCTACTCGCGAAGAACATTCTTCTTAATCTATTCTAGCGAGGATTATGTAGAAATGGCAAAGGCGAAGGGATTATCCGATCGAGAAATCGAGCGCCGTTATGTACTGAGACCCACACTACCGACAATTATCACAAGCTTTTTGTTAACGATCATTGGACTGTGGGCAGGGGCCATTGTTTTTGAAACGGTATTTAACTGGCCGGGTATTGGTCGTTTGACCCAACAGGCGATTAACATGTTTGATACGCCCGTCATCGTAGCTACTACCGTAATTTATGCGTATCTGTTGGCGGTCACGGTCTTCTTACTCGACATTATCTACGCCTTGGTTGACCCCAGAGTGAAAATAGGTGGAGGTGGAACTAGGTCATGAAAGCAACCCTAAACAATGCTTTTCGCCAAATGAGAAATTACCCATCGGCGGTTGTAGGCAGCATTATCATTTTGCTCTTGATCTTCATTGCTGTCTATGCAATGGTTGCCATACCCTATAGCGAGGCTATCCGGCTGTGGCGGGGTGCCGACAGCGTCTGGATGGAGAGTCCTCGAAATGCTGCCCCTGCTTGGTTTAACTATTTCTACCGCGAAAAGCAGCCTGAGTCTATCATTATGAGAACGACAGATGATCCAAGCCTCAAACAAGTTGTGGATCTAGGCGGCGGAGTTGCTACTACCGATTTCGCTTTTGAGTTTGATTATCAGTATGATGGCTTTCCAACTGAGTTGTCTGTGTTCTTCAACGCCACATTTACAGCAGCAAGACCTAATGTCGCCCTAAAGTGGATAACTCCAGATGGCCGAGAAATTCCTCTTGCTGATCTAACTGTTCGAAATAGTGAAAACTACTCAATCTCGCAAGATACCAGAGTGACACGGAGACTTGGTGGAGCAACACCCGAAAGAGGTCTCTTTGCCGATCCTGCCAACCCCAACAAGGTTCTGAAAGGCACCTACCAACTCGTTGGTGAAGGCCTTACTTTTGAAGAGGGTTCGAGCGTTGATGCCTCCTTGGTTGTCTACGGAAAAGTGCACGGACTCGCAGGAACTGACCACAGGCGTCGAGATATTACAATCGCTCTGCTCTGGGGTACTCCAGTTGCCTTGGCCTTCGGTCTAGTGGCTGCAGTAGGCTCCTCTATTGCTACCATGTTCTTAGGTGCGGCATCTGTGTGGTTCGGTGGCTGGATCGACTGGCTGATTCGGAGGGTTAACGAGGTTGTCATGATCCTTCCCCTCTTGCCCATTCTGATCATGATTGGTTTGTTCTACTCCCGAAGCATCTGGGTCATACTCAGTGTGGTTATTGTACTTGGAATCTTCGGTTCGGGAATTCTCAGTTACCGCTCCATGTTCTTGCAGGTCAAAGAGTCGGGCTATATCGATGCCGCTCGAGCCTACGGGGCAGGTAGTGGCCGGATTATTTTCCGCTACATGATTCCGAAAATCATCCCAACTTTGATTCCCGGGTTTGTTACACAGGTACCGTCCTTTGTATTCTTGGAGGCTACGTTAGCAGTCCTCGGTTTGGGTGATCCCGTACTACCAACGTGGGGTAAACTCCTTAATGATGCCCAAGCAAATGGCGCATTATTGAACGGATATTTCTATTGGGTTTTGGAGCCTGCGTTCTTACTGATGTTAGCTGGGTTAGGATTTGCTATGCTTGGTTTTGCCCTTGACCGCATCTTTAACCCACGCTTAAGGGGGATATAGAATAGCTATGAGCGACAAGAAAGTAATGCTTGATGTTCAGAACCTAAAATTATATTTTCGCACCCAAGCTGGACCTGTGCAGGCTGTGGACGAAGTCAGTTTTAAGTTGAAAGCCGGACACACACTTGCCGTAGTCGGTGAGTCTGGTTGCGGAAAATCATCCTTGGCCAAGGCGATCTTGCGACTGTTGCCACGAAATATTTCCACCTATACCGGATCGATTGTTTTTGATGGCCAAGACATTATGAAGTATGATGACGAGAAGTTTCGCAGAGAGATTCGCTGGAGCAAAATTGCTTCGGTTCCCCAGGCATCCATGAACTCCCTCAATCCCGTTGTGCGGATTGAAGAGCAGCTGATTGAACCACTGCTGATCCACGAAAGACGAAGCAAGCAAAAAGCCCGGGAGAGGGTTGCAGAAGTATTTGAAATCGTTGGTCTGCCCGTTGACTTTCTGCAGCGTTATCCCTTTGAACTCAGTGGCGGGATGCGCCAAAGAGCCATCATTGCCATGGCTTTAGCATCCAATCCCAAGCTGGTGGTCCTTGATGAACCATCGTCTGCTCTCGATCTCTTAAGCCAAGCCAACTTGATGAATGTCTTGAAGAGAATCAAACAGCAAATGGAGACCACATTCATCTTGATTACCCATGACATCGGTACTGCTAGTGAGTTAGCCGATGAGATCGCAGTCATGTACGCCGGCAAGATGGTTGAGTACGCCTCAGCGGACTATTTCTATACCGATGCGCACCATCCATATTCGCAAAAGCTAATGGCAAGCGTGCCTACTCTGCGCGAAGACAAGAAACTGGAGTTTATTCCAGGCCAGCCCCCTTCACTGATTAATCCACCTACAGGTTGCCGCTTTGCAGCCCGGTGTGACAAGAAGTTTGCCAAGTGCGCCGTACAGCCTGAAACAACGTATCTTGAGAACGGAGCGACGGTGCAGTGCTGGCTATTTGACGAGACGGGAGAGGTGAAACATGCCTAGTCTAGCAAAACAACCGCAAGAGCAAAAAGCAGTTCTTCGCATCGAGGATCTCCACACTTGGTTTGAGATCCGCCGCATGGGCTTCTTCAAAGCCGGCGACGTTCGTGCCTTGGATGGTGCCTCCTTTGAGCTCTACGAAGGCGAAACAATTTCTATCGTCGGTGAGAGTGGCTGTGGCAAGAGTACTCTAGCCAAGACCATCCTGGGAATTAACCATATTTCCAAAGGCTCGATTTTCTTTGAAGATCAAGACCTGAGTACCTTGGACAAAGAAGGCTGGAAGCGCTATCGCTCCGCCATTGGATATATTCAGCAAGATCCTTACGGTGCCCTCCCACCCTTCATGTCGGTTCAACGCATTCTGGAAGAACCAATGAAGATCAATGGCATCAAGGACAAAGCAGAGCAGAAGAAGCGGATCCGCCAGGTGCTAGAAGAAGTCAAGCTAGCCCCCATCGAGGACTTTTTGCCGAAGTTCCCTCACATGTTAAGTGGTGGACAACAGCAGCGCCTCGTCATCGCCAGAGCTATGATCCTAGAGCCAAGAATGCTGATTGCAGATGAGCCCGTATCCATGCTCGACGCCTCTGTGCGGGTAGAAATTCTCCAACTTCTACAAGCATTGCAGCGGAGACATAATTTGGCCATCATCTATATCACCCATGACCTTTCCACCGTCAGGTACTTCTCAGAGCGAATCTTCGCTATGTACGGCGGCAAGATCATTGAAAAGTCTTCCACCATTGGGCTGTTAGAAAAGCCGCTCCATCCTTACACAGCGGCGCTCTTTGAAGCAACGTCAGATCCCGATGCGGAGAACCTGACGACCTTTAAGGATGTACCAGCGGGTGAACCACCGAGCCTAATGAATCCGCCACCTGGATGCAGATTCCACCCCCGGTGCCGGAAGATAATTAAGGGACTGTGTGACACACAGATGCCGCCGGAGTTCTGGGTAAGGGAAGATCATGCAGCCTCATGCTGGCTGTACAAGGATCAAGCCTAAGATGGGAAACCCGAAGCGTCAAATGCTCATTGGTGGCATGATGGCATTTTTGAGCTGGCTTGTGATTCTCGCGATGGTCGTGGAGATACTGCCACAGATTATTGAGATGTACATGGCCGCCTACATCGTGTCTTTGGTGGGATTTGCCATCGGAATGTTCGGGGCCGGAACTGTGATGCGCGAGAACCTCAAGCGGCATCGCCGAGAAAAGGGCGACGACGAATACTGAATACGTTAAGAGCCGTGTCATTCGACACGGCTCTTCTTGATTCCCCTCTGACCTATATCCTTACGGTAGAAAAGTCCGGGCTGATCGTATTGGGCTAAGAAGCCATATACTTGCCCTTGGGCCTCCTGCAAGTTAGCCCCAAGGCTAGCAGCTAGGTAGACCCTTCCCCCAGAACTTACGAGTTCACCCTCGTGGCCTTCGCCAACGCCACTGTAGTAGACGTGTAGATCTTCCCGGGAGTCCAAGCAAGGAAGCACTACTCCATTGTGGCAAGGCCCTGGGTATCCATGGCTGGCCACTACCACTCCCACCACTGCCGTATCGCTCCACTTAAGCTCTACTCTGCCACCTTGGAGAATCCGGATTAAAACCTCTACCAAGTCTGACTCCAGACGAGGCAGGAGGACCTGGGTCTCCGGATCTCCGAAGCGAGCGTTAAACTCAATGACCTTTGGGCCCTCTGCAGTGAGCATCAGACCGGCGTACAGCACTCCAGTAAAGGGAAACCCTTCTTGAATCAATGCCCTTGCGGTAGGCTCTAGAATCTGGCTTGTAGCTTGCCGGGCTACCTCTGCGGAGATCTGAGGAACCGGCGAGTAAGCCCCCATCCCTCCAGTATTTGGCCCTAGATCGCCCTCCAAGACCCTTTTGTGATCTTGCGCCACATCCAGAGGAACCACCAGGTCTCCATGGACTAACGCCATCAAAGAGAATTCCTCTCCCTCTAGAAATTCCTCAATAATCACCGTAGAAGAAGCATCACCGAACTTCCGGTCCACTAACATCTCTCGCAAGACGTCAATCGCTTCAGACTTTGTAGCTGCAACCACTACTCCTTTACCAGCGGCGAGGCCGTCGGCTTTGATCACAAGGGGTAGCGACGAATGGTCTACATACTCCCTGGCCCGATCAAAATCGACGAAGGATCTATACCGAGCCGTAGGGATGTTATACTTCTCCATTAGCCTCTTGGCAAAGGACTTACTTCCCTCAATCTGGGCCGCCCCCTGACTCGGAGCAAAAACCTGGATCCCTTTTTCGTACAGGCGATCCGCCAGGCCTTCGACTAAGGGCTTTTCAGGTCCGATGATCACCAGTCCAATCTCTTGCTCCTGTGCAAACTCCACGAGTGCTTGATGATCATCTTCATCATAAGGAAGAAGGGTGGCACATTTTGCCATGCCTGGGTTACCTGGCGCGACATACACCGTCTCCGCAAGGGGACTTACGGCAATCTTAGCGCAAAGGGCATGCTCTCTTCCACCGCGACCCACAACCAATACCCTCAATAGTGTTACCCCCCTAGTCTTAGTGTTTAAAGTGACGTATGCCGGTAAAGACCATGGCGATTCCGTAGTGATCTGCTTTAACAATGGAGTCCTGATCCCGGATGGAGCCACCTGGTTGAATAATGGCCGTAATACCTGCTTTAGCCGCAAGTTCCACGGTATCATCCATGGGGAAAAAGGCATCGGAGGCAAGGACTGCCCCTTGAGCCTTCGCTTTCGCCTGGCGAAGGGCGATCTCTGCTGCTCCTACCCGGTTCATCTGGCCCGCGCCGACCCCCAAGGTCATCTCGGCCCCGTTTACCACGATGGCGTTGGATTTCACATGCTTACAAACCTTCCAGCCAAACTTGAGAGCCTCGAGCTCCTCGCTGGAGGGTTTCCGCTTCGTCACAACCTGCAGGGCATCTTCGTCGAGCCTGCCCTCATCTGTGCTTTGGGCTAAGAGTCCTCCCGGCAAAGAGACATAACGGAGGGATCCTTGACTCTGCTTAAGCATGGGCAGACGTAGCAGACGGAGGTTTTGCTTGCGCGCCAGAATGGTTAGGGCCTCAGGCGTGAATTCTGGGGCAATAATGATCTCCAAGAACACCTGGTGCAGCATCTTGACCGTAGCCGCGTCCACGGCACGATTGAAAGCAACAATTCCCCCAAAGATCGAGACCGGATCACTAGCAAAGGCACGAGAAAAAGCCTCCTCGATCGTGGCACCTAGGCCTACGCCACAGGGATTCATATGTTTTACAGCTACCGCACAGGGCTCGGAGAACTCTGCTACGATCTCGAGAGCGGCATTGGCGTCATTAATGTTATTGTACGAAAGCTCTTTACCCTGAAGCTGCTGGGCCTGGATTAGGGAGTAGGCCGGGGTTAGTGGTGCCCGATAGAAGGCCGCCCTTTGCTGGGGATTCTCGCCATAACGCAGATTCTGCTGGCGCTCATAGGTGAGAGTCAGGCGCTCAGGAAACTCGTCTCCCACCAGATCTGTAAGATAACCTGCCACAAGTGCATCATAGGCCGCAGTATGCCTGAAAGCTTTGGCAGCGAGCTTCCGGCGCATATCGCTATGGACACCGCCCTTTTTGAGCTCCTCTACCACCAGCAGATAGTCTTGCGGTTCGACGACCACCGTCACATATTCATGATTCTTGGCGGCAGATCGAAGCATAGCCGGACCGCCAATATCGATATTCTCTATGGCCTCATCGACAGTAAAGTTCGGTTTACTAATGGTAGCTTGAAAAGGATAAAGATTGACGCAAACCAGCTCAATAGGTCGTATATCGTGAGTCCTCAGCGTCTGGAGGTGACCGGGTTCTTCTAACTTAGCGAGCAGCCCTGCATGAATCTTGGGATGCAGAGTTTTCACCCTCCCATCCAAGATCTCAGGGAATTCCGTCACACTTTCCACCTCGATCACAGGCAGGTTTGCCTGTCTAAGGGCCTGGGCCGTACCGCCCGTGGAAAGCAGTTCGAACTCAAGGTTGAGGAGCTCCCTCGCAAGCTCCACGAGTCCATCCTTGTCAGAAACGCTGATTAGTGCACGTCTTACCATGATCCTCTTCCTCCTGTGAATATCTCTTTTAGCGCCCTGGGATACAAGCGATGTTCCAAGGCGTGAACTCTCTGCTCCAGGCTTGCTCGGCCTTCCCCGGGAGTAATCGCCAGGCATTCTTGGGCAATCATGGGTCCTGTATCCATGCCCTCGTCTACGTAGTGTACTGTTACCCCAGTCTCTGAGGCCCCAGATGCCAAGGCTTGACCAATTCCGTCTTTCCCAGGAAAAAGCGGAAGCAGAGATGGATGGATATTGATAATCCTACGCGGATAGCGTTCTAACAACGTTGGGCCTATGAGGCGCATATAGCCTGCCAGTATCAGGTACTCAACTTGGAGCTCTATCAGTCTATCAAGTATGATCCCCTCGTATTGAGACTTACTGGCATAGTCCCTAGGATTAAGAAGAAGAGTCTCAATCCCAGCCTCTTTAGCCCTAGTCAATGCATAACACCCACTGCGGTCAGAGACCACAAGCTCGATGGCTGCAGGGAGTTCGCCGCTCGCCGTAGCATCAAGCAACGCCTGTAAGTTCGATCCATGACCCGATGCAAAGACCGCTATCTTGGTCATACCAGGCGGACCCCCTCTTCCTCCGTTACCTGTCCTATGTGATAAACGTCTTCGCCTAACGCTTGAAAGTGATCCCAAACTTCAGCCACCTGCGCAGCACTTACTGCCATAACCATACCGATCCCCATGTTAAAGACGTTGTACATCTCTAGATGCGGGATTGCACCGAGCTCCTCCAAGAGCTGAAACACACTCGGCCTAGGCCATGTATCAAGCATGACTTCAGCCCCTAGTCCCTCAGGGAGCAGGCGGGGAATATTCTCATGAAAGCCACCGCCTGTAATATGCGCCAAACCCTTGAGTTTCTTTTGCTCCAAAAGGGGTAAAAGAGACTTCACATAGATTCTTGTGGGCTCTAGGAGCTCCTCGCCCCAAGTGCGGCCTAGTTCAGGCACATAGCTCTCCAAAGATACTTGGTGCTTGGCCAACAACACTTGGCGAACCAAGGAATAACCATTACTATGCAGGCCGCTGGAGGGCAAACCCAGTAAAATATCACCAGCAACCAGCGTTGAACCATCCACTAGATTCTCTTTTTCGCATGCCCCCACTGCAAAACCAGCCAGATCATATTCGCCCTCGCCATATAGCCCGGGCATTTCCGCAGTTTCTCCACCCAGTAGCACGCAGCCAGCCTGCACGCAACCTTCTGCCACACCAGCAACAATCGCTTCGCTCTTGTGGGGGTTATTCTTCCCGCAGGCAATATAGTCTAAGAAGAACAAGGGCTCCGCTCCCTGGACCACAACGTCATTGACACACATCGCTACCGCATCAATCCCAATGGTGTCATGTTTGTCCAGCATAAAGGCAATCATGATCTTGGTGCCAACCCCATCAGTACCAGACACTAAGACGGGGTGCTTGTATCCAAGGGACCCCAAGTCAAAAAGACCACCAAATCCCCCTACACCACCCAGAACGCCTGCTCTTTGGGTCCTTTGGATATGCCTTTTGATCCTGGCCACGGTCTCATAACCGGCTTCTAGATTAACTCCTGCTTGTCTGTACGCATTGGACACTCCGCTCAACCTCCCCAGTAGGGTACTCTCCAGTGAAACATGCCAGGCAAAGTCCGCAGTGAAACACCCCTGCCATCTTCTCCACGCTTAAAAACCCTAAAGAGTCGGCGCCGACTAGGGTTCGCATCCCCTCAATATCATGGTTGGCCGCCACAAGTTCAGCTGTGCTCAAGGTATCCATTCCATAGTAGCAAGGGTACTCAATGGTCGGCGAGGCAATTAAGATATGAACCTCCGTGGCCCCTGCCTCTCTGAGCAGCGTAGTAATACGGCGACTGGTCGTCCCTCGCACACAGGAATCGTCCACCATGACCACCCTCTTGCCTTCCACGACTCCCCGCACGGCAGAAAGTTTAAGCTTAACCCCTTGCTCTCGCAAGGATTGAGAGGGTTCAATGAAAGTTCGACCCACGTAGCGACTCTTGATCAAGCCTAATTCGTAGGGAAGCCCCGTAGCCTCCGCATAACCAATTGCTGCGGAAAGACTCGAATCAGGGACACCGGTCACCACATCGGCATCTATCCGATACTCCTCAGCAAGTGCCTTGCCTAGTTTTTTGCGGGCGGTGTGGACATTTAGGCCGCTAAGGTTGCTGTCCGGCCGAGAAAAGTAGACATACTCCATGGAACAGAGGGCTTGCCGCCTAGGCTCAGAAAAATGCTGGCTCTTGACACCCTGATCATCAATTGTGATGAACTCTCCCGGCTGAACGTCCCGCAGATACTTTGCGCCGATTAGATCAAAGGCACAAGTCTCCGAAGCCACCACATACCCCTCGCCTAACTGACCTAGGGCTAAAGGCTTCAGACCATGCGGATCAAGGGCAACATAGAGTGCATCCTCGGTTAACATCACGAAAGTATAGGCGCCTTGCAGCTTTCTTAAGGCAGTCATCATACGATCGGAAAAAGGATCCCCTAAGCCTCTGCGCTTTGCTAGGTGAGCTAGGATCTCTGCATCTGCGGCGGTTTGAAAAATGCTGCCTTCCTCCTCGAGCATCACTCTCAAAGCCCGGGAATTCGTAATACTCCCGTTGTGCGCAATGGCGAGATCACCGTTTTGGGAACGAAACAGCAGGGGCTGCACATTCTCAAATCCATTCACTCCGCCAACGGAGTAACGGACATGGCCAATGGAACCACGCCCCTGTAACTTCTCCATGGAATCGGCATTAAACACCTCGGTAACCAAACCTTGTCCCTTACGAACACGCAGCGTCTTGCCATCGGTTGTCACAATGCCCGCACCTTCCTGGCCGCGGTGTTGTAAGCTGTGGAGAGCGTAATAGGTTATCTGAGAAGCTCGCGGGTGGTTCCAGACCCCAAACACTCCACATTCTTCGTTTAAGCCCCTGAGCTCAGCAAGCATGGTATGGCTCCTTTCCAAACCTGGGACAACTGCTCGATATCTATGGCAAAGACCTTGGTTTCCTCCGAAAGGACTTCCAAGACAGGCTCTGCCTGTACATATCCTATTAAGGTGGCCTCCACCAAAGCTTCAAATCCGCCTTGGTTCTCAGGGGCAACCGTCACCAAGAAGCGCGATTGGGACTCGCTAAAGAGCTCGCTGACCAGGTCAGCGCCTAGCCTAAGCGCGACTCCTAGAGATCCGTCAGCCATACACTCGGCTACGGCCACCGCCAAGCCTCCGTCCGCAAGATCCGTAGCAGATTGCACCAAGCCAGCTCGAATGGCCTCACTTACCTGGGCTTGCACCCTCTTTTCTAAATCTAAATCGAGTTGAGGTGGACATCCAAACACCTCTCCGGCTAGCATCTTCTGAAGCTCACTTCCACCAAACTCGAGTTTCGTGGTGCCCATCAAGTAGACTGCATCCCCGGCCTGTTTAAAGTCCTTAGTCGTGACAAGCGATCTGCTTTCCAATAGACCTGCCATGCCAATGATCGGTGTAGGATAGATGGCTACTCCATCGGTCTCATTGGAGAGTGAGACATTACCTCCGATCACGGGGGTACCTAAAGCCTTACAGGCATCACTAATGCCTGCAAGCGACCGCTCTATCTGCCAAAAATTCTCGGGTTTATACGGGCTACCAAAATTGAGACCATCGGTGATAGCGAGGGGCTTACCCCCAGAGCTCACGATGTTTCTGGCAGCTTCGGCAACTGCAATGGCGCCTCCTACGTAGGGATCCAAATAGGTGTAGCGAGAATTACAGTCTGTGGTCAAGACTACCCCTTTATCGGTGCCAGGTACGCTGACTACGGCTGCATTTGACCCAGGACCAAGTAGGGTCTCCTCGTCCTGATCAAAATGCTCATAAATCCATGCCTTACTGGCGACAGTAGGCCTTTGCAGAAGCTCTAAGAGGGTACTTCTGAGGTCTGAAACCTCGGGACGATATGGTTCCATCGCCTGAGACGCACGGTACGAAGCAGGTTCCGAGGAAGCACGCTGGTAGACCGGGGCATCATCGACTAAGGCCGCTACCTGTACCTCCGCTCGCACCTCACCAAGATGCAAGAGACGCAGCTTGTGATCGTCAGTCACCTTCCCAATCACGCAGGCGTCAAGCTCATACTGTTTAAAAATGTCGATGATCTCCTGTTCCCGCCCTCGCTCCACAACGAGCAGCATTCGTTCTTGTGACTCGGAGAGCATCATCTCATAGGCCGTCATATCATCTTCGCCTTGGGGAACTAAGTCTAGATTCAGCTCAATGCCTGTCCCAGCTTTACTGGCCATCTCCGCTGAGGAGCTCGTTAGTCCCGCAGCTCCCATGTCTTGAATGCCCACGAGCGCAGAGGAACCCACAACTTCTAAGCAACCTTCCATAAGTCGCTTGCCGATTTCAGGATAGCCGATTTGCAGGGCGATGGGCTCCCCTTCATCATCGCTGGCGAACTCCACCGAGGCAAAGGTCGCACCATGAATACCGTCGCGACCTGTGGGAGCCCCCACATAAATGACAGGATTGCCGACGCCTGAGGCTAGCCCCTTGCGAATGCCTTGATGATCCACGAGGCCCACGGCCATGGCGTTGACCAGAGGATTATGCTCATAACAGGCGTCAAACTGCACTTCACCACCAACGGTTGGTACCCCAATCGTGTTACCGTAACCCGCCATCCCCGCTACAATTTCTCGGAAAAGGTACTTTGTCCGCTCCCCTTCAAGTTCTCCTAGGCGCAGGGAGTTCAAAACAGCAATGGGTCTGGCCCCCATGGAAAAGACATCCCGCAGAATTCCACCGACCCCAGTCGCAGCGCCATGGTACGGTTCGACCGCGGAGGGGTGGTTGTGGCTCTCGATCTTAAAGACAACCGCTTGTCCGTCACCTATATCGACGACACCAGCCCCTTCACCGGGCCCTTGCAGCACCTGCGGACCTGTGGTTGGCAGGTTTTTCAGGAGAGGTTTGGAGTTCTTGTAACTGCAATGCTCCGACCAAAGCACAGAAAAGAGGCCTGTCTCGGTATAGTTCGGTAAACGCCCGAGGAGCTCGGCAATGAGCGCGTATTCCTCCTCTGTTAAGCCCATCTCTACATAGAGCTTGTCCCTTTGCACCTGCTCAGCACTTGGTTGATATGTTCTGTCCATGGTTTGTCCCCCTTTATAGTCCTAAACGTTCGAAGATAAGGTCCACATGCTTGAGATGTTGCCTGGGGTCGAAACAAGCCCTGATGGCCTCTTCAGATAAAAGCTCGCCAACTCTGGTGCTAGCTTGCACGAGTCGCAAGAACGAATCCTGTGTGCTCCAGGCATCCATGGCGAGTGGTTGAACCACCTCGTAAGCCTCTTCCCTCGTTAATCCCTGATCGATCAGAGCTAACATGACTTGCTGAGAAAACACCAAACCCAGAGAATGATCCATGTTCTTTTGCATCATCTCCGGGAAGACAGTGAGCTCCTTCATGATCTTGGAAAAACGATTGAGCATATAATTAAGCAGCGTGGTTGCATCTGGAATAATGATCCGCTCGGCGGAAGAGTGAGAGATGTCCCTTTCATGCCACAGAGAAACGTTCTCGTAGGCGGTAAGCATATAGCCACGCATAACCCGAGCTAAGCCCGTCACATTTTCCGAACCGATAGGATTGCGTTTGTGGGGCATGGCGGACGAGCCTGTCTGTCCAGGCGAGAAGTACTCCTCGACCTCCCTAACTTCGCTCTTTTGCAGGGAGCGAATCTCCGTGGCAAATTTCTCCACAGAAGTGGCGATGAGCGCCAGGGTGCTCAGATAGTGGGCATGACGATCCCGTTGGAGTGTCTGGGTAGAGATGGGGGCAGCTTGCAGGCCAAGTCGTTCACACACATATCTTTCCACAAAGGGGTCAATATTGGCGTAGGTTCCCACAGCCCCGGAGATCTTGCCAAAACCAATATCGGCAGCAGCTGCGTCAAAGCGCTGGAGATGGCGTCCCATTTCGTCATACCATAAGGCGAGCTTGAGACCAAATGTTGTAGGCTCCGCGTGAATACCATGAGTTCGTCCCATCATGATCGTATACTTATGCTTCTGAGCCTGATCTTTCAGGACGGTCCGGAAGTTCTCTAAATCACAGCGTAGAATAGCATTCGCTTGCTTAATTAGGTACGAGTTCGCTGTATCCACCACATCGGTGGATGTGAGCCCGTAGTGCACCCACTTTTTTTCTGCACCGAGTGATTCTGAAACCGAACGAGTAAAGGCCACCACATCATGGCGGGTTTGCTCTTCAATCTCACGAACTCGTTGGACGTCAAAACGGGCCTTTTTGCGCATTTCCTGCACATCCCCGGAGGGAATCACACCCAACTCTGCCCAAGCTTCACAGGCTAGTAGCTCAACTTCGAGCCAGGCCCGAAAGCGATTCTCTTCCGTCCAGATGGCCTTCATCTCAGGTCTGGTATATCGCTCAATCACTTGAAATCGCTCCTCTACACTAGCTTTGCATTGCTATCTTGTACGCTCTCGGCCATGGCTACTCGTTTTGCGTCGAGCAGATGTGCCAGATCTTCATCGCTTGCAGCTAAGATCGCTGCGGCAAACCAACCGGCATTCGTGGCACCAGCGTTGCCAATAGCCATGGAAGCCACCGGAATCCCCCCTGGCATCTGCACGGTGGACAGTAGGGCATCAAATCCATTTAGCGGGCCCCCCTGCATCGGCACACCAATGACCGGAAGGGTAGTGTTAGCTGCGATAATGCCAGCTAAGTGAGCGGCTAATCCAGCACCAGCGATAAGGACCTTTAGACCCCTTTGCCTCGCTTCTTTCGCATATCTGAAGGCCAAATCAGGGGTACGATGCCCACTCATCACCTGTTTCTCATAGA
>CAZAJB010000049.1:6085-17072 GCA_964485345.1 uncultured Clostridiaceae bacterium | reverse complement strand
ACCGAGAAGCCATCCACTTCAAAAATCGTCAGATTTTAAGTGGTGGTAGTTCACGGTTGATGTACTCGTAGGAGCGGGAGTGCCGCTCAAGGATGCTCAAATTGTTGCAGATGTGTTGGTTACTGCTGATAAGTTTGGCATTGACTCCCATGGAATCGGCCGACTGAAGCCCATCTATTACGACCGCATCAAACAAGGCATACTGAATCCCGTCACCGAATTCGAGGTGGTGAGGGAGGGGCCTACGACTGCCGTGATCGATGGCCATCATGGTATGGGACACGTAATATCGAAACGAGCTATGCAAATGGCGATCTCCAAAGCGAAAGGCTACGGGATGGGCATGGTCGCCGTTCGCAACTCGAGCCACTACGGTATCGCTGGGTACTACACTCTGATGGCATCAGATGCTGGCATGGTCGGGATTACCGGCACGAATGCACGTCCTTCTCTGGCACCCACATTTGGAGTGGAGCCCATGCTGGGAACGAATCCTTTGACCTTCACCATGCCCTCGGATGAAGAGTTCCCCTTCTTCTTAGATTGCGCCACCTCAGCGAGCCAAAGAGGGAGAATTGAAGTATACGCTCGGATGGATAAGGAGATACCTGAAGGATGGGTGGTGGGAAATGACGGTCAGACCCGTACGGACACCCATGCCATTTTGGAGGATCTCACAACGGGCCAGGCAGCACTTACTCCCTTGGGGGGATTGTCTGAAACCAGTGGAGGCCACAAGGGGTATGGTTACACGACAGTTGTCGAAATCCTGTCTGCGGCACTCCAGGGCGGCGCCTTTTTACATGCGCTCTCGGGACAAAGAGACGGCAAGAAGGTTCCCCATGCTTTGGGTCATTTCTTCATCGCCATTGACATTGAGTCCTTCATCAGTTTGGAGGCTTTCAAGAAGACCACTGGCGATATTCTGAGAGACTTGCGCGCTTCCAAAAAAGCTCCCGGGCAAGAACGGATCTATACGGCGGGCGAAAAGGAATACCTTGCCTCTCTGCATCGGCGCCAGCATGGTGTACCTATTGGGGAGAGTTTGCAGGAAGATATGCGAGTTCTAATGAAAGAACTCAACCTAGACTATGATTTTCCGTTCTAGATGATCAATCTTCAATTTCCTTTTAACCCGTTTTTAATCTTGCACAAATTGGGTTTAAAGTCCGTCCCTATAGAATCAAGGTATCACAGCTTCTGAGAGGAGTATCAATATGGATAGACTTGAACAGATTGAAAAACTACGGGAACGGGCACAGGTTACTTATGATGAGGCTCGATCGGCCTACGATACGGCCGGAGGAGATCTCCTGGATGCTCTAATTATCCTGGAGAAACAGGGAAAAGTTGCTCCGCCTAAGGGCGATGGTTACTATCGCAGTGAACAACAGACTGTATCAGAGCCTGTTGGCGAAGACGAGGAAGAGTCGGACAAACGTAGAAAGAAAGCCGAAGAGACCAACAGCAACTTCAAGGACGCCATGGATAAGATTTGGAAGTTTCTAACGGGCCTGATTAAGAAGGGTAATGAGACCAACTTTGAGATCCTGAAGGACAAAGAGCATATGGCCACTTTTCCTGTGACAGTGCTGGCATTACTCCTGCTATTTGCCCCTTGGGTGACGTTGCCTTTGATTGTAATTGGCTTATTCTTTGGTTTCCACTACCAGTTTGTTGGTAACATCACCGATAACTAATGAATGCTTCTGGATTCTGCGATTTGCAGGCAAACCAGCACAACTAGAGCTCGACGGGAAGGGAGCGCTCCATGAAAACCAGGATCTTAATCATTGAGGATGAAGAGAAATTTGCTCGTTTCGTGGAGATGGAACTGACCTACGAAGGTTATGAGGTTAGCAAAGCGCACCATGGACGAACGGGTCTAGAGATGGCTGAATCTGGGGACTATGATTTGGTGCTACTGGATGTTATGCTTCCCGGACTAAGTGGCATGGAGGTGTTGCGTCGCCTGAGGCGCAGCTCCTCTGTGCCCGTGATTATGCTCACCGCACGCGATAGCGTGATGGATAAAGTATCGGGTCTCGATAGCGGCGCCGATGACTACATTACTAAGCCCTTTGCCATCGAAGAGCTCCTGGCTCGCATTCGTACTGTCTTGCGCAAGGTGCCCGCTCCTCGCCCTGAAGGTGAGTTGTTGACCGCAGCTGGTGTGGAACTTGATGCATCGAGTCGGCAAGTGAGTGTGCAGGGCACACCCGTAGACTTGACCAAGCGGGAGTTCGATTTACTCCAGTTTTTGTTAGAAAATAAAGGGATCGTGCTCTCCCGAGAGACGATTTTGGAGAAAGTCTGGGGTTACGATTTTGAAGGTGAGACCAATTCCGTCGATGTCTATGTGCGGTTTTTGCGTGGGAAAATTGATGAAGTCTTTGATCTGCACGTAATTTCGACCATTCGGGGCGTGGGGTATGTGATCCGCGATGAGTGACAAACAGGAAAGAGTTCACACCATTGGTTTTTCCATTGTCTCTAAGTTGAACGTACAGCTCTGGGTCCGCTCTCTTGGGCTGTTTCTCATGCTGAATATGGTCTTTTTGCTGGCGAGCGGTGTCATTTTGCTGGTGGTAGGGGAGCGTAAGGCCCTGCAAGTCGCGCAGCATGTCACCATGCAGGGTTTTCCTACGGAGGAAGAACAGAGGTGGCTCCTTGAGCAGGGGCTCGAGATCACGCCGACCTCTTCGCCATTTAGCGGGTTTGCATTGCCTGAGGCGATCAAAGGGGTATTTCCCCTAGAGACGCAGGAGGCCTTAAGGATGGTCAGTCTCCCCCGTAATGAAGATGTTTCGCTCTACTATCTTTTTGATCCCCTTCAGTACCGAATCGAGCTAGAGCTTGATGATACGCCAACCGAGATTGTCATTCGTTTTCCCTCCACCATTTGGGTCCTAAAGAGCCTCTTTCTAGCGCTGTTGGTGACCCAACTCTTGAGCCTCTTCCGGACGATGATTACTAGGGCTGATTTGATTCGCGATGTTCTTAGGCCGATCTCCGACTTGGCTCAGCAAGCCCAGACCTTGTCGAAAGATAAGGGCCCACTCTCGGTTCAAGAAATGCAGGCCTTAGCTGGGACTCTTGATGAAATCAATGCGGCGCGCCTCGACACGCGGATCGATTTGGACAGCACCCAGGATGAACTGAAGAACCTAGCCGTTGCCATCAACAGCCTGCTAGCACGGATCAACGAGTCGTACCGCCTGCAGGCTCGCTTTGTCTCCGATGCGTCCCATGAGCTTAGAACACCCATCGCGGCCATCCAAGGTTATGCCAATCTCCTGGATCGCTGGGGAAAGAACGACCCCGCAGCATTGCAGGAGTCCATTGATGCTCTTAAAGAAGAGGCAGCGAACATGAAGGATTTGGTGGAACAGCTTCTCTTCTTGGCCCGCGGTGATAACAACACGATGCATTTAGACTTGGTGCGTTTTGATCTAGGAAGTCTTGCCCAGACAATTTTCCGGGAGACGGAGATGATCAATGGCGGTCATGTTTTTGAAGTCGAGGTAAGCAAAGTCTTTGTCTTGGCGGACCAGGGTCTCGTGAAGCAGGCTGGCCGCATCTTGGTGGATAATGCGATAAAATACACTCCTGTGGGGGGTACGATTCGGCTGGTCGTGACAGGGGCTCAAGGCCAGGCTTGGTTTTCGGTCCAAGATTCAGGCATAGGTATCCCGCCAGGCGATATTCCCCATATTTTCGACAGGTTTTACCGAGCGGATGAATCAAGGGCGAGGGCGACGGGAGGAACAGGCTTAGGCTTGTCCATCGCCAAATGGATTTCCGAACGCCATGGGGGCCATCTCGAAGTTCTTAGCCGGGAAGATTTTGGCAGCCGCATTTCTTTGGTTTTACCTCAAAGCGATGCTACCTAAGCTCGGGACCGCTATTGGGCACCAGAAATTCTTCCATATTCTGATCGATGGTGGTTGTATCGCCTTCAATCAGGCTGATCAGACCCTCTTCTTCCAAGAGTGTAACCACATTGAAGAGGGAGCGACGTTGGGTGTCCGATAGTCCATCCACAAAGGAGTTGATCTCCTCTGGAGTGGCATTATTGACAAAACGTACGCCGCCGTACTTGAGGTATTGTTTGGGCATATGGATTCTCCTTCCGGCCTTAGTGTGCCGTGTTGTAGTGGTAATTAAACTCTACGATCAAAACGACTTCTAAGAAAAGCACATCGGTTGCTTTCTTTAGAAGTTTTTTGTTGGGTTTTTCTAGAAAAGAGTTGACCTTTTCCCCCTGGCTGTATATAGTGTATATGAACAGTATGGGAGGTGATTTGCATTGATATTATCCTAACCAATAGCGGCGAACTGCCCATCTACCAGCAAATTGTGGATCAAATCAAGGCATCGATTCTACGAGGCGACTTGAGTGCAGATCAGCCACTTCCATCCATTCGGGTATTGGCGAAGGAACTGCAGATCAGCGTTATCACCACCAAAAGGGCCTATGGGGAGTTGGAGAAAGATGGCCTGATCTATACGCTGCCAGGGAAGGGTTCTTTTGTGGCAGAGCACGACGATGGAAAGTTAGAAGAATCCAAGGCGCGTCTCGTGGAAGATAAAATTAGAGAGGCCATTGACGCAGCGAAAATGATGGGTTTGACCAAGTCTGAACTAAGCAAGATCTTTAAATCTGTGGTGGAGGGTGAATGATGGGACCGATTTTGAAACTGGAAAATGTTGTGAAAAACTTTACGGGCTTTAAGCTTAATGGAATCAGTTTTTCTCTTGAGCCTGGCTACATTATGGGATTTATTGGGGCTAATGGTTCTGGTAAGACAACGACGATTAAGCTGATTATGAATCTCCTTCGTCTTGACGCGGGAGAGATTAAAGTCTTTGGCCTCGATTCGAGAAAAAATGAGCAGGAGGTCAAGCAGAGAATTGGCTTTGTCTACGATGACAATCACTTCTACGAAGAACTGACAATTGTACAGATGACCAAGGTCTTAGCCCCCTTCTATAGGAATTGGGACTGGTCCAGCTATAACCAATATGTGCAGCGCTTTTCCCTGCCAGCTGCCAAGAAGATCAAGACCTTTTCTCGGGGAATGAAAATGAAGTACGCTCTAGCGGTGGCCCTATCGCACAAGGCAGAACTCTTGATTATGGATGAGCCCACCTCGGGGCTTGACCCCATTGTCCGCAGTGAACTTCTGGACATCTTAAGCGAAGTGATTCAGGATGAACGCTGCTCGGTGCTTTTCTCGTCTCATATTACCTCAGACCTAGACCGGGTGGCAGACTACGTAACCCTGATTCACAACGGCAACATCTTGTTCAGTACCTCCAAGGAGGATCTCTTCGAAAGGTACTCCCTAATCAAGGGTGAACGAAGCCTCCTAAACTCGAATCTCCAGCCTTACTTAGTAGGCGTGCGAGAAAATCAATTTGGCTTTGAAGCGCTGGTTACCGATAAGGAGCATGCCCTGCGTCTAACAGGCGGCAAGGCAGTTTTGGAGAGGCCAACTCTAGAGGATATCATGCTTTATTGTACGAAAGAGCAGGCAGTTTGAGGTCTTTATTCCGCCAGCATGGCTAGGCAGAGTTTTAGAAAGGGGAAAGTTCGATGGGATACTTAGTTCTGAAAGACTTGTTACTACAGAAAAAAATGCTTCTACTCGCGTTTCTCTATGTTTTCATGTTCACCTTCGCATTCCAAGGTATGGGAGAAGCCCAGCTCGTCACGATCATCTCGGCTGTTGGCTATACCTTTGTCATGCTAGGAGGGGCCTGGGAAGAGAAGAATACATCCGATGTGTTATGGAACAGTCTGGCTGTGCCTAAATGGAAGATTGTGGGTGCAAAGTATCTGGCCATTCCTGTGTATGTGGCCATCGTCATTTTAGTCTATGGGATCGTCAGCCCATTCATGTCCCTATTGCGTGTTCCTGTCAGAGCGATGCCCCTCGATCTCGTTGGGGCAGTCCTTGGAATGGTCGCAGTTTTCATAGCGGCGAGTGTGTACTATCCCGTCTATTTCGCCCTGGGCTACGCGAAGTCTCGCTATTGGCACTTTATCGTGTTTTTTGGCGTCATGATCTCAGCCTCAATGCTGCCTACGTTATTTCCTAATAAACCGGAATGGATCGACCCACTTTTTGAACGGTTACCAGAGCTGGCCCGTGGTGAAGCTGTCCCGGCTGCTTTGGGAGTGGTCTTCGTCATCTTAGTGGGAGTTTCGTTTTTCGCATCGTTACGGCTTTATGGTCGCAGAGAGTTTTAGGATCCATGCGCTACTTGATTCTTAAAGATATGTTGCTGCAAAAGTGGATGCTTGGGTTCCTGTTCGTGTACACCATAGTTCTTAGTATGCTGTGGAAAGCAGATAATGCCCATCAACTTAGTACCTTGCTTGGTCTTATCCTTGTCATGCGGATTTCTAGTTGTGACGGACAACGCTCCTATGCGCTCCTCAATAGTCTTCCGATACCAAGATGGAAAATTGTGGGTGCAAAATACCTCTCGGTTCTTAGCTATGCGGCCGCGGTCCTGTTGGTGTCCTTTCTATTTAGGTCAGCTCTAGACACCGGTTCTGCCAGCCTTGTAAGTCCTGTTTTGGGTGTCACGGCCGTACTTACGATGTCGAGTTTATTCTGGCCAGTTCACTATCTTTTGGATCAGACGAAGTCTTTCGTTTGGCTCCTCATCGCCTTCTTTGGCGTATCCAGGTTTTTTCCTGTAGTAGAATCTGCGGTAGCCAGCCTATTTTCTGGCACGCTTCGTGGAGACTTGACACTAGCCTTAGTAATGGGAGGAACTGGGGCGGTCATGACAGCCGTTTCGATGTGGCTGTCGGTGAGGTTCTATAGGGAGAAGGAGTTTTGATTTTGAGGCTTGGTGAATGTTGACAAGATTAGCCCTTTCGTGATACGGTACGCTTGAAAAGGGAGTAACTGGTGCGCATTACGCGTAGCTCCGTGTCAACATCGTGGCCTAGGGCCTGGTGCGGAGGACATTTGTTCAGTGAGACTTTTGCAGCTTTTGACTGCAAGAGTCTTTTTTTGTTCTTAAGGGAGCAAGACGGGGCAAGATTATAGGAGAAGGATGGTATGTCGATGCAAAAAAAACTCTGGTACACGTTGCCTATAGAGATCGTCTGCGAAGAACTTCATTCAGGAACGGGTGGTCTACAAAGTTCCTTAGCCGCATCTCGCTTCACCCAAGGCGGCCCAAATCAACTTATTTCAGGCGAAAGGAAAACCCTTTTAAGCATTTTCTTAGCGCAATTCGCGGATCTGATGATTTGGGTACTACTTGGTGCAGCCATCATCTCAGGCTTAGTTGGGGAGTGGATTGATGCTAGTATTATCCTGGTCGTGGTGTTTCTCAACGCCATTTTGGGAACAGTGCAAGAAAGTAAGGCTGAAGCCGCTTTAGACGCTTTACAAGAAATGTCGGCACCAACTGCTCAGGTGGTTCGTGATGGAGTTCCCCAAGCAATTGCAGCTAGAGAGCTGGTTATGGGTGACTGGGTGCTTTTGGAAGCCGGCGACAGCATCCCCGCGGATTTGCGCCTTGTGGAGAGTGTGGCTCTAAAAGTAGAAGAGAGTGCCCTAACTGGGGAGTCCGTTCCCGTTGAAAAGGGAATATCCCCCCTAGGGGAAGAAAATGTGCCGATTGGAGACCAGACCAACATGGCATTTATGGGGACTTCCGTCACCTATGGGAGGGGTTCTGGCGTGGTGGTCGCCACAGGTATGCAAACCCAAATGGGCGCTATTGCCACGCAACTCACCACTGTCGGAAATGAAATAACTCCCTTACAGCAAAAACTAAACCAGATTTCACGTATCCTCTCCATTGGTGTGCTTGTGATTGCGGTTGTTGTCTTTGCCATTGGGCTCGCTGTAGGCAACCAACCCCTGACCATGTTCTTGATTGCTGTTTCTCTTGCAGTTGCGGCAATTCCTGAAGGTTTGGTTGCAGTGGTAACCATTGTCTTAGCTCTAGGTATGTCCCGCATGGCAGGGCGCGGAGCAATTATTAGGCGCTTACCTGCCGTTGAAACCCTCGGATCGACACAGGTCATTTGTTCAGACAAAACAGGTACTTTAACCCAAAATAAGATGACGGTGCAGGAGCTCTGGTCAGAAAACAAGACGCTCTTAACCGATGCCATGGGTCACTGTAATGATTCTAGATTAGGCGAAGGCCTAGAAACCATTGGCGATCCAACAGAAACAGCACTTCTTGACTTTGTGTTGCAGAATAATGTTTGGATAGCAGAGCAAGTTCGACAGAGAAAGCGTCTCGGAGAGGTACCCTTTGACTCCCAACGAAAACTATCCACAGTGGCCATTGAGCATCCCAGTGGTGATGGAGCCAGGGTTTTTGTGAAAGGTGCCCCCGATGTCTTGATCGACCGCTGCGTGCAGGAAGTTGGCAACCCAGAAGGTAGGCTCGATTCGGCCAGAGTTGTCCAGATCGAAAGAACCAATGAGGAGATGGCGAAACAAGGTTTACGGGTTTTAGCTTTTGCATATAAAGACGAAGTTCGAACCGACTTTTCCCATGCAGAAGAAGTAGAAGAAAACCTGACCTTCATTGGGCTTGTGGGTATGATTGATCCTGCGCGCCCTGAAGCAAAAGAAGCCATCGCCCAATGCCGCCAGGCTGGCATTTTGCCTGTGATGATCACAGGCGACCACAAGATTACCGCCATGGCCATCGCCCAAGAAATCGGGATTTTGACCCCGGGCATGCAGGCGCTGACTGGTAAAGAGTTGGAAACGATGACAGAGGATGAACTCGAAGAGAATGTGCCGAGAACGGCAGTCTATGCCCGGGTTGCCCCGGAACACAAATCCAGGATCGTTTCAGCTTGGCAAAAAAGGGGTAAGACTGTGGCCATGACCGGTGATGGAGTGAACGACGCCCCGGCGCTCAAAATTGCCGACATTGGAGTTGGCATGGGTATTACCGGTACTGATGTCTCAAAGCAAGCGTCGGATATGGTTTTAACCGATGACAATTTTGCCACCATTGTCTCTGCGGTGCAAGAAGGACGTCGCATTTTTGATAACATCCACAAGACAGTACGTTTCTTACTCTCGTCAAACGCCGGTGAAGTGATCGCTATTTTGACCGCGACGATCTGGGGTTGGCATCTGTTATCTCCAGTTCACATCCTGTGGATCAACTTGGTGACTGATACTTTGCCCGCCATCGCACTGGGGATGGAACCTGCCGAGCTCGATGTGATGGAGCGCAAGCCCCGAGACAAGAAGATTCCTTTTCTGCAAAAGAGTGATTGGGTCACTATCGTAACGATTGGTGTTGTAGAGGCAGCCTTGGCTCTCTTGGCTTACGTTCTGGGAGGAAAGGGTATCACAGGAACCACAATGGCCTTTTTGACCTTGTCTCTCTCGCAGCTTTTTGCGGCTGTAGGATTCCAGAGCGAACGGCACAGTATTCTGAGAATCAAATGGAGGGAGCATCCCGTACTCTGGCTAGCGTTTCTGGGTTCTGCCCTCTTGCAGCTTGTGGTGATGTTTGTTCCACAATTGCGCGGCATCTTTGACCTTGTACCCCTCACCGCGGGCCAATGGCTTACAGTTGGCGGCCTCTGTTTGGGGATGCTTACCTTTGTGGAGCTTCAGAAGTTGGTCGCTAGACTCGGGAGTAAGTAGGCGAAAAAAGAAAAGACCGGTCCAGGATAGATTCCTGATCGGTCTTTCTTGCTGTTTTCTATACCATGGTGTTAGGCTGAGTGGAGCTGGGTGTGGTATGGAGCATTTGGTGGTATACGTTTAGAGGATCCGGCTCAAAAACTCTTGCGTACGGGTCTGTTGGGGAGTATCGAAGATCTGGTCGGGTAAGCCAATTTCGATGATTTCACCCTCATCAAGATAAACAACGCGATCGGCTACCTCTCTAGCAAAGCCCATTTCATGTGTGACAACAACCATCGTCATTCCTTCCTCCGCCAAATCTTTCATTACGTCTAAGACTTCACCGACGAGTTCTGGATCTAAGGCAGAAGTCGGCTCATCAAAGAGCATCACTTCAGGTTTCATGGCTAAGGCACGGGCAATAGCCACTCGCTGTTGTTGGCCACCGGAGAGCATTGCTGGGTATTCGTCGGTCTTATCCTGCAAGCCGACTTTCTCTAGTAGTTCGAGGGCTGCCTTCTTGGCCTCTTTCGCGGATTGACCCATAACCTGCATGGGCCCTTCCATCACGTTTTGCAGAACGGTCATGTGGGGAAAAAGGTTAAAGCGTTGAAACACCATGCCAATGCGTTGCCTGATCTGGTTGAGATTATCATTTTTGCCATCAATCCGTGTCCCCTTAAAGCAGATCTCTCCCTCCTGCGCGTCCTCCAAGAAGTTTAAGCAACGGAGCAAAGTGCTTTTGCCTGATCCAGAGGCACCAATAAATACCACGACTTCAGAGGGGGCAACATCAATGGATACCCCTTTAAGGACATGAAGATCCCCGAACCATTTATGCAGCTCCGAGACGCGAAGCATCTGTTCTTTCATTTCATACGTTTCCATTAGAGCACCTCACTAGCCTGTCTCGATGAACTCTGCAACCTTTTTTCCAGTCGAGTGACAAGAAACGCAAAAATGGTAACCATCACAAGGTAAAAGGCTCCAGCCATTAGATAAAATTCCATTTGTCGGTAGGTGGAAGCCCCAAGCCTCCTTGATGTCATGTAGATCTCATTCACCGTAATGAGCCCCGCCAACGACGAATCTTTTAAAGCAATAATAAACTGATTTCCAAGGGGCGGCACGCTTCGCTTAAAGGCCTGAGGAAGGATAATCCTGCGCATAGCCTTCCCATAGGTCATGCCCACAGAACGAGCTGCTTCCATTTGCCCGGTATCAATCGACTGAATACCGCCGCGAATTATTTCGGCAATGTAGGCGCCGTTGTGAATTCCAAGCCCAACGACGGCTGAAGTAAATGCAGATAGATTAATGCCAATACCTGGTAGGGCAAAGTA
>CAZAJB010000049.1:0-5985 GCA_964485345.1 uncultured Clostridiaceae bacterium | reverse complement strand
CGACGGCTGAAGTAAATGCAGATAGATTAATGCCAATACCTGGTAGGGCAAAGTAGATGAACGACAGTTGCACAATCAAAGGCGTACCGCGAATGGCAGTGATATAGACGTCTGCCACCCGGTTTAATAGTCTTTTGCCTGATAGTTTGGCAAAAGCAGTTAGAAGACCCAGTGTGCACCCCAGCAAAATGGACAGTATAGTCAGTTGAAGAGTTATCCAAGTGGCTGGGATGAAAAGTGGCGTATAGGTTTTGATGAACTCGAGTAATTGCATAAATTCCCCCTCCAAAAAGTGAGTCGATGCGAGATGTCCTCGGGAGGGGCGCCGCGGGACTCAACCACCGCGGCCCTTCCGTTGCATGATTTAGGAAATGTCCTGGCCAAACCATTTCTCACTGATTTCTAGATAGGTACCATCTTCTCGCATATCAGCCAATGCTTGATTTACGGCAGCCAATAGATCGGTGCTATCCTTGTGTAAGGCCACGGCAATAACCTCTTCATAGAGGGGATCGCCTGCTAGTTTTAGATCTAGACCCATATCTTCGATCATGTACAGTCCGATGAGTCGATCGGTGATCACTCCGTCAACCCGACCAATCCGTAGATCCTGCAGAGTCTGTTCTTCGCCTTCATAGAGCACAACATCGACGACTCCAGGTAGTTTAAGAGCTTCTTCTTCAAACGTGGTGCCGACAACTACGGCAATGCGAGCTTCATGTAAATCATCTGGACTATTAATGCCCGAGTCCGACCGAACTACAAGCTGTGCCCCTGAAGTGTAGTATGGATCCGAAAAATTAACCTGTTCTTCACGCTCTGCTGTAATAGCCAGACTACCTAAAACGGTGTCGTAACGCTTAGCCTGCAATCCTCCAACAATGGTGTCAAAGGCAGTTGTCACCAGTTCGACCTCTAGACCTAGGCGGTTGGCAATCTCTATGGAGATGTCTACGTCAAATCCCTGCAACTCACCGAAGACATCGACAAAGTTAAAGGGCGGATAGGCCCCGCTCATGGCAAAACTCATGGATTCCTCCGGCATAGGATCACTCGCTTCCATAACGCCAACGCCGCAAAGAATAACACTCACAGCCAAAACAATTGATAATATTCTAATATTCATGCATATTCACTCCTCATTTTAGTCCATTATATTTGTGGTCATGGACTTTCATTGGTTAAAGGATACAAAAAACTCGGACACTCCACCCCCTTTGTATTAACAAAGAGGTAGAGTGTTCGAGTTTCGCCATATCTATGACTCACACCAAACCACGCCTTGCGTAGTCTGCTCGAGGCCAGTCTCAGTAAACTGAGTCGAGACCTCTAAGGAACCCCAGCTCTAAAGCAACAACCCAGCTTTTCGATCAAAGATTTCGGAATTTCTTTGACTAACTACCGCCCACACCTAGTCGACGTGCGATAACTCACCAAACTCCTACTTTCTTTGCCTACTTCGCCTTACGAGGTACAACTATATCAGAAAGACTGGACGTTGTCAAAAAGCGGTCGATGAATGCCGACTTTTGGTCCGTTAACTCAGGTAGGATTTACGCTAACCATTTGCAGGAGTGCATTCCACTCCTTGGGTGTCATAACTATTTCGCGAAACAGTTATTGACATATGCCGCAAACCCGGTATAATGAAAATTGAAGGCGACATATGTCGGAAACCAGGAGGTGAACAATGTGCCTGGAATAGATGGATCTGGACCAATCGGGGCTGGGTCGATGACCGGACGAGGCTTAGGACGTTGCACGGATATTAACGCAGTAAGGCGTGGTACTGGCTTTGGAAATGGACTAGGACGTGGGTGTCGCGGTGGCTTTGGCCGTGGTTTTGGTCGAGGTATTGCTTGGAACCAGCCTTTCGCTAGAACCCAGAAAGACCAACTTCAAGAACAAAGGGACATGCTGAAGGAACGCCTTGACAAAATTGATGAGGAATTGGAAGATTTGTAAGGAGAACAACAGAGGTTAGCAGAGGACGCTCTGGCTTCCTCTGTTGTGAATTGAGGTGAAAGAATCATGCCAAGGCCAACAAAGTGGAGGAGAGTTTGTGACCTTCCTGATAATAACAGATTCGGTCCTCTTGGCTCCCCTGCCGAGCCCGAAAATGTAGTCATTATGACCGTTGACGAATATGAAACGATCCGCCTCATTGACCTGGAGAGATTCACCCAGGAAGAATGTGCTGACCAAATGGACATCTCGCGTACGACAGTTCAGGGGATTTATAGTGAGGCCAGAAAAAAGCTTGCAGAGTCACTAGTCAACGGGAAAGTTCTCTGGATCGAAGGCGGTGAATTCTTACTGTGTGATGGCAACGGAAATGGTTGTGGACGTGGGTGTCGTAGGCATGGTAGGCATGGTAGGCCATAGCCAGACTGGAGGGTTCTTATGAAAATAGCAATTCCTGTAGATGAAAAAGACCTGAGAACAAATGTGTGTGCATCCTTTGGACGCGCAGCTTATTTCCTCATTTATGAGACAGAAACAAAAACGTCGGTCTTTATTGACAACAGTTCCTTGGCAAGTCCAGGTGGTGCAGGAATCAAGGCTGCGCAAACCCTAATAGATAATCAGGTAAGCGCGTTGTTGACACCTCGGTGCGGAGAAAATGCCGCTAAGACACTCGAATCTGCTGGTATCAAGATCTTCAAAACAACATCCGTTTCGGTCAGGGAGAATCTTGCTGACTCTAGAGATGGAAAACTTCCTCTACTAGAAGATATCCATGCTGGATTTCATGGGCATGGAGGAGATTAGTGTGAGGATTGCTGTTCTCAGTGGTAAAGGCGGTACGGGGAAAACGCTGGTATCAGTGAACTTAGCTGCAGTAGCACAGGATGCAGTCTATATCGATTGTGATGTGGAGGAGCCAAATGGGCACCTATTTTTTAAACCTCAGCATGTCCAAGAAGAAAGAATAACAAGAAAAGTCCCAGTTGTGGATGACACCCTGTGTAATGGATGCCGAAAATGCGTTGATTTCTGTAGATTCAATGCCCTTGCCTACATAAAAGACAGGCTAATTGTCTTTGAAGAGATTTGTCATTCCTGCGGTGGCTGTGTCATGCTTTGTCCCGAAAATGCGCTAACTGAGCGAGATAAGGTGATCGGGAAGGTTCACAAGGGAAGGTCGGGGAGTGTACGAGTTCACACCGGAATTCTAAATACTGGTGAGACATCGGGTGTTCCCATTATCAAGAAGCTACTGGCTGGCATCAAGGGTATTCCTGATAGTACGGTCGTCATTGACTGTCCACCTGGCAGTGCTTGCATTGTCATGGAAAGCATTAGGGATGCGGACTACTGCATACTAGTAGCTGAGCCGACATTGTTTGGTGTTCATAATTTGAGTATGGTTTACGACCTCGTAAAGCTGTTTAATAAGCCATTTGGTGTAATCTTGAATAAATGTTTGGAAGGGGAGAACCCAGCGGAAGCATTCTGCCTAGAAAGAGCTATCAAGATTCTGAGCCATATTCCATTCAGGAGTGATCTTGGATTGTTGACTTCCAATGCAGAGATTGCGGTCAGGAAGGACGAGCAATACAGGGCACTATTCTCAAATCTATTAGATGTAGTAATGAAGGAGGTGCAATGTGAAGCAACTCCTCATCCTTAGTGGCAAAGGCGGCACTGGAAAAACAACGATCGCTAGCGCATTTATCAAGCTCTCCCATGCTAGAGCATATGCCGATTGTGATGTGGATGCGCCTAATCTGCACCTTATAGCTGGGTGGAATGCTGGACCACAGGTGACAGACTATTATGGATTGCCTAAGGCCGTCATAGATTCAGCGCTATGTACTGAATGTGGTAGGTGTAAAGAGCGTTGTCGGTTTGACGCAATTTCGGCGAAAGACGGCTATAGTATAGACCCCTTGGCCTGTGAAGGATGCGGGGTTTGCGAGTATATCTGTCCTGCAGGAGCAATAACTATGGAGCAAACTGTAGCTGGAGAACTGATGCTGTACTCCGACGCCGAAAAGGTGTTTTCAACGGCACAACTGAAGATGGGTAGCGGCACTTCAGGACTCCTCGTTACTGAGGTGAAGAAGAAAATGAAAATGAAAGCTGCCTCTACAGATGCTGATCTGGCCATCATTGATGGATCTCCTGGAATAGGTTGTCCTGTGATAGCCTCTCTTAGCGGAGTTGACATGGTCTTAATTGTAGCGGAACCTTCCGTATCCGGCATTAGTGATATGGTACGCATTATAGACACGGCGGGACGATTCGGAACAAAGATCGTGGTGTGCATAAACAAATATGACACCAATATTGAGAACACGGAACGAATAGAAGAGCTTTGCGAAGACCGTGGACTACCGGTTCTTGGCAGAATCGTATTTGATTCGGAAGCGGTAAGAGCCATTAATAACGGGCAGAGCATCGTAGAGATAGACTGTGCCTCGGGCAGGGAGGTTAGGGCGGTTTATGAAAAGGCTATGGAATCGCTTTTTGCCTAGAAAAATACGCTATAACCAAGGCGGGATTACATGACGTATCAACCAAGATTATCATCTGCATTTAATGACACCTATCTTCGAAAGAATCACATTTCACCACAGTCAGGGATGTGTTCATTCTGTACAGAGGACTGCGATGGAACATGTGAGATTGCTTTAGCATCAGTATTAGGGAAACAGGCTGTCTATCCAACAAATACAGGGAACAATCAAGTGGCTTCAGAAAAGGATTACCCTGTTGACTTTTCCCACTTCAATATTAACGGACGGGTGTTTGGGGCTGTTGGGGCTAATGAAAGTTACGAAGCCGCCAATATCTACAACGTAAGACTAGAAAGACACTATGGAAAGTTCAATCCTGTAAAGCTAGAGCTTCCCATTATCTTGCCAGCTCTCATTAAACTGAACTGGAAGGACTATTTTGCGGGTGCAGCTCTAGCCGGTGTAACCTGTGTAATTGGAGAAGAAGCAAGAGGCAAGGATCCTGGTCTGAAGATTGAAAAGGGTAAGGTTGTTGAGTTCCCGGCATTAAGAACGATGCTGGATCCTTTCCGCAACTACTATCGCGGATATGGGCAGATTGTATTACAGTGCAATGTTGAAGACGATATGTTAGGAATCCCTGAATGTGCACTAAGGGAGCATCATATAGATGCAGTAGAATTCAAATTTGGACAAAGTGCAAAAGGTACGCAACCGGTTCGAAAATTGAGGAATCGAGATGAAGCCCTGGAAGAGCAAGAAGCAGGGATGCTAGTATTTCCGGATCCGATGGCCGTCGAGATCGTTGAAAAAGTTGAAGAGGGGATGGGCCCGAACTTTTATTCCTATGCCAGATTGCCCTTATGGGATGAAGAGTATCTCATCGGCAGAATTGAGCAATTGAGAGAAATGGGCATCAAAAACTTCTATCTGAAAATGGCTGGCTATGATAGATCTGATTTAGAGAGAGTGATCAGAATTGGTTGCGCTGCTCAAGTCGATATGATCACGTTTGATGGGGCGGGTGGTGGTAGCGGATATAGCCCCTGCAAAATGATGAATGAATGGAGTCTACCCACAGTAGTACTTGAAGATGCCGTATGTAGAATAGTCGAAAAGCTGAGGACCGAAGGACGTTATATTCCAGGCATTACAATGACAGGAGGGTTCAGTTCTGAAGATCAAGTGTTCAAGGCATTAGCATTTGGTAGCCAGGCTGTAACCTCCGTAGGATTGTGCCGTGCTTCTATGACAGCTGCCATGACAGGTAAGAGTATTGGCGAACGAGTAAAAGAAGGTCGTGTTCCCAAGAATCTGAAGAAGTATGGTGATACTGTCGATGAATTGTATCATGATCTTGCTGATTTGAGATTCATATATGGTAAACGTGCAGAGGAGATGTCTCTAGGTGCTGTGGGCGTATTCTCCTATCTGAATAAGATCGCTTTTGGTTTGAGACATTTTGCAGCTTTAAACCGCAAATTTGATGTTTCATATCTCGACAAAAGTGACTTGATACCTT
>CAZAJB010000048.1:0-17417 GCA_964485345.1 uncultured Clostridiaceae bacterium | reverse complement strand
CCTTGCCCTTGCCGCCACCAGGGGGGCCTCAATAACCATTCTATAAATATCTGTTGCTAATAGATCTTTTTCAAGTACCTTAAACATTAACCCACCTCCTCGTACTGCTTTCATTATATTGTATATTGATGAAGGACTGCAAGCCCTGGGGGCCAATTACGTCCC
The DNA here is from genome assembly GCA_964485345.1 of uncultured Clostridiaceae bacterium. Taxonomy (GTDB): domain Bacteria; phylum Bacillota; class Limnochordia; order Darwinibacteriales; family Darwinibacteriaceae; genus UBA5420. The sequence goes on along the minus strand of CAZAJB010000048.1, from coordinate 17,252 downwards.
CATGCCGTCAACAAGTTCTTCGTTTCTGGAACCCAAGATTAACAAAGCAGCCTCCCTAGCGTGCGAAGGCTGCCTCTTCATTCATCCTACTGATCTATCTGAGCTTAAACTCCAGGTAGATGTGTTCGTATTCGTCCAGTACTTTTTCAACACCAATGTAGAAACTGGTATTCTCAACAACCTCATCAGCTAGGTTAAGCATGGGGTTGTTCTTGAAGTCTTCTGGCAAATACTCCTCAGCAGCCTTATTGGGGCTGGTGAACTTGGTCAAATCAGCAATTCTAGCAGCAATCTCAGGCCTCATGATGAAGTTCAAGAATTGGTAGGCCCCATCTTTATTCGGTGCTGCTTTGGACATTACCCACGAGTCGATGAAAATGGGCATACCTTCGGTTGGAAATACGGGTGCGAGTTCGGGCTTTGTCTGCACGCCTTTTACAGCCTGGTTGGAATACATGAACCCAGCGACTGCTTCTCCGTTAACCAAGGAATCCTCTGGCGTATTCGTCTCAAAACGCATAATGTTAGGCTTTAAGGCAAACAGTTTCTCCCTGGCTTCTGCCACCTTCACGGGATCTGTTTCGTTGTACTCGTAGCCCAGAGACTTCAACACGACTCCCATAATTTCCACAGACCAGTCAACAACAACGACATTATTCACTAGCTCTTTTTGCCATAGATCATGGTAACTCGTGATGGGGTCAGCCCCTAAGGCCTCCACCGCTCCAGGATTCGCCAGCAATAAGGAAATCGAAATCGCGTAGGGAATAGAGTACTCATCCGTAGGATCGTAGTAAGCACCATGGTAGACAGGGTTGATGTTCGCGTAATTCGGCAGTTGGCTCTTATCCAGAACTGCTAACATATCCGTTTGCCGAAGAATATCTACCATGTAGTCTGTGGTTACTGCCAAATCATACTGCCCAGGATTTGCTTCGAGTAACGACTGCATGTCTTCATTGGACGTAACTTCCTTATAGTTTACCTTAATTCCAGTCTCTTCTTCAAACTCTCGAATGATGGCTCGAGGAATAAAGTCTCCACCCCAAGTCATGAGGTTAATCTCGCCTGCAGCCTCTACGGTTGCACCCGTATAAAAAACCGCTGTTATGGCCAAGAGAGCGACCACTAGAATTCCAACAATTTTGCTGAATCTTTGTCTTCTCATTTAAAGACCCTCCTTGCGTTGTGTATTGTTGAACAGTTGGCTTAAGCCAACAATGAAAAACATTCCTACCATAATCAGAGTACAGAGTGCATTGACCTTAGGAGTAACTCCTACGCGCATCATGGAAAAAATGTGCACGGGTAGAGTCGTAGTTCTGGGACCTGACATATATGTTGAGATTATCACATCATCTAGGGACATGGCAAGTGCTAGAAGCGACGCGGTGATGATGGAAGGTGTTACCAAGGGCAGAATCACCGTCCGAACCATTTGCCAGGTAGTCGCGCCTAAATCTCTCGCTGATTCCAAGATGGAGCGATCAATTTCCTTGAGTCGAAGTTGCACCATGACATACACATAAGGCACACAGAACAAAGAATGGGACAAAACAAGAGTCAGATGCCCGAACGGCAAACGCAGAGCATTGAAAAAAATAAGAAGTGCAATTCCTAGGGCGATCTCGGGAACCAATAAGGGCAGGATCATCATTCCCTGGATGGCCTTTTTCATTCTTTCTGTTACCCACATGGAAATTACGGCACTTGCAGTACCTAAGATGGCAGACAGAACCGCTGTGGCTAAAGCCACTTGGATACTAACTTTAAAGGATTCCACAATAACCCGATCCTGAAACAATACCCGATACCAATCGAATGTAAAACCAGTCCACCGTGCCGTTGAGGGACTAGCATTGAAAGAATACAGGATTACGCTAAGCACTGGCAAGTATAGTATGACGAAAAAAAGTGATAAATAAAAGGCGCTGAATCTGCTCGTCTTCCGTGTCATAGAAATAATCCTTCCCTATCATCCTTCGCAACCCTGCTATACAGGGAAATGACCAGCAAGACCACGAGAATCATGGCAACCGAAAATGCTGCAGCCAAGGGTCGATTTCTACCCCTTGTCACCTGTGTGTTGATTAGGTTTCCTAAGAATATGGTATTTCCGCCACCAAGCAAATCTGAGACATAGAACATACCTAAAGCAGGAATAAAGACCAGCGTAAATCCGCCTGCTATGCCTGGTATGGTCAATGGGAGCGTAATGTTGAAAAAGGTCTGTCGCCTGCTTGCGCCTAAGTCATACGATGCTTCAAGCAAGGAGCGGTCAAGCTTGTCAACAGAATTAAAGATGGCGACAATCATAAAAGGGATCAACATGTAGGCTGTACCAATGAGTGTGGTGCCAAATTTGTACATCATAGGTAGCGGTGTCTCAATGATACCTAGCGAAAGTAGCAGATTGTTAATGATTCCCGCATTGCCCAACAGAATCATCCATCCATACGTCCTCAGTAGACTGGAAATCCAAAACGGAAGCATGGTCAATCCAATGGACAGCGCCCGCTTCTTGGGTTCAAGGTTGGCCGTAATGTAAGCCACAGGATAACCAATGACCAGGGTCACTGCACCCGTGAGAAAGGCAAGGAGTAGCGAATTGAGAAAGACTCTCTGGTAGATAGGGCTAAGCACCCTCTGGTAGTTTTCCAGCGTGAACTGAAAGACGATGGTCCCCAAGGAGTCTCTGGATAAAAAGCTCAAGCCAAAGACAAAGATGAGAGGGATCCCTACCAAGAGGCCGATCCAGACCAGAATGGGTACGGCTAGAATATTTCGTTTCAACGTCTGCATGCTAAACCTCTCTTTCTACACCTGCATTCTCGAGAGGAAGCAAGATTGCCCCATGTTCTTCCCACACTACATAAACCAAATCGCCTGCTTCGCAATCGCAGTCGGTTTTTTGGTACTCCACAATGGTAATTGGCTTACCATCGACGTTGACTTCAATGCGAATCTGCGACCCGGCATAGTGGACTGATACCACCTCACCCCTCAGTGCATTGGGTACCTCATCGCAGGACACGCGCATTTTATCCATGTGAATGGCTAAAATCGCCTCCTGGCCGTTACTTACACTGCTGTGCTGGGGATTTCTAATGCTCACAACACTCTCTCCAACTTGAACCCGGCTATAGGTGTCTTCCTTTTCTAACACACTGACCTGCATAATGTTGCGATCGCCAATGAAGGTGGTTACAAAAAGATTGCTTGGATTATTATAGATCTCTCGAGGGCTGCCGAGCTGCTGTAGCTGACCGCCATCGATGACCACAATCCGGTCCGACATATTTAGCGCTTCCTCTTGATCATGGGTGACATAAACAAAAGTGGTTCCAGTTTTTTTCTGCAAATGGGCCAGTTCTGTCTGCATGTGCTTGCGAAGCTTCAAATCCAAGGCTCCTAAGGGTTCATCCAAGAGCAAGATGGAAGGCTCATTGATCAAAGCCCTAGCAATGGCAATTCTTTGTCTTTGGCCTCCGGACAACTGATGGGGCATGCGTTGGTCGTAGCCCAGCATTTGTACTAGATCCAGGACATTACGAACCTTTTCCTTTAACTCAGCGTCCTTCATAGACTTTTTCACCCGTGGACCATAGGCAACGTTGTCATAGACATTAAGATGGGGAAATAAGGCGTAGTTTTGGAATACGGTGTTCACATTACGCTTGTTTGGAGCGATGCCCTTCATGGAGGTGCCATGAAGCAGGATGTCTCCAGAGTTGACATGTTCCAAGCCTGCTATACACCGCAAGAGCGTTGTCTTACCGCAACCAGATGGCCCTAGTAGGGTAAGAAATTCTCCCTGCTCTATGGTAAAAGATACATCCTTCAACACATGAACATCACCAAAATATTTATTTATGTCGACTAGAGAAAGAAGTGGCTGTTTCACATAGAGCCCCTTTCCAAGTGGGGATAAGAAACTGGTCTTAAGATCAGTATAATTTAGTTAGTACTGTATGTCAAAAAACCTAGGTTGTTAACCTATAAATCTCTCCAGCAAAAGATTGGGCACATCCCTCCGGCTGTCAATTACAGCCAGAACCCAAACGTTTAGTCCATCGATTCTGTAGATAATCCGCCAAGAAGCCACAATTAACTCGCGGTAAAGTAATACACCGTTGAAACGGAGCTCGGGTACTATTCTACCCCTGGAAGGAAATTGCTGTAGCCCTTCGGCTTCTACGCGGATTTTCTGATAAACTTCCATAGCCCTAGTAGGGTTGTCCAAAGAAATATACTCCATAATTCTCCGCAAATCGCTTTTAGACACGCTAGTCCATGCAACCCTAAATTTCTTACCCATGGGAGTTTTCCTTTTTCAGATACTCATCCATCTCCGCGAAAAATTCGTCCTGATCCTGCATCCTTCCTTTTTGCACGTCTTGCTCGCCCTGGGTTAACAATTTGAGCATCCCAAGAGCCTTAGTCATTCTTTCATAAGATTCAGTATCCAAAAGCACTGCCTTCGCTTCACCGTTTTGAGTGATGTATAAAGGCCTTTGCGTTTCTCTAACTCGATTTAGGACATCAGGGGCGTGGGCCTTCACATAAGAAATCGGACGAATATCTTCTTTGCTATCCACAGTAACACCTCCTAGTACATAAATGGTACTGAATTAAGACCGAATTGTCAATAGACAGTGCTACAAATAACAACCAAGTGGCAAGGTTTCCCTTTGCCCTCCAAGGAGTCGAGCGATATAATGAAATACGATATTCTCTTGACCAAAGGGAGGTTTACTATGAATAAGGCAATTACCATTGGCCTAGTTGGGCTGATGCTCTTTCTTGGAATTCAAGCTGCACAGGAGGAGCCCGTTGGGGAAATGGTGGACTATCTGAGTTTTACAGGTACCATTACAGAAGTCCGAGCAGACGCCATTTTAGTGAAGGAGAAGGCAGACGAAGAGAACGCCATGCTCTTTGGCATCGCCGGAGACATCTTGCTTCTAGACCAGGGTACGAGAGCTGCTGTAGATGCAGATGTACTTGAGGTAGGGCAGGAAGTCACAGCCTTCTACCGAGCAGATGCACCCATGGCCTTGAGCTACCCCGCCTTCATGAACCCTGATGTATTGATTCATCATTCTTCTGAAGACGTAGGTTTTGTCCATGTGGCCACCTTCGACGATACCCTCACAAGCAGCGATGGACAGCTGAAGATTGTCTTGGGTGCGGGCATGACTTTAGTCGATCGCCACGGAAAGCCTGTCACAAGTCTGGCCAACAAGAACCTTGTTGTCTTTTACACCACGTCTACACGCAGTATTCCTGCCCAGACGACACCTGACACCATCATTGTTTTCTAACAGCAAAAGCGGTTAAGTCTAGGAGCTCTGCTCCCAGACCTAACCGCCTCTTTTTGCATCTAGGCGTCTCGAAAAGCGTCAACCGGGGCCATTTTCGCTGCCTGCCAGGCGGGATAAAACCCAAAAATCTGTCCCATAGCAACAGCCACGCCCAAGGAGAGCAGGGCCGCGAGGGGATGCAAACCGCCCACATTCGTCAGCTTCGGGTACGTTATTTCTTGAATTAATAGACCGATGAGCTGTTCAGCGGTAAAGTAGGCCACAAGTAGACCGAGGAGAGCACCACAGGTAGAGAAGACAAAGGACTCGTTGAGGATTTGTCGGACTATAACTCCCTTGGAGGCACCCAAAGCCTTCCTCAGACCAATCTCCCTCGTCCTTTCCACCACACTAACGAGCATAATACTTAAAATGCCGATGGCACTGATTAAGATTGAAATAAAGGCAAAGGCTCCCAGAAAGAGGGTCATCGTCTGAACCTGTTCACTGAAGAAGACGGTGGAGTCTCGGAAGTACTCCCCCCGAATCTCCATCTCGTCTCTCGAACGATGGGCCAACAAGACTTGGGTATCAGCCACAGCTTCATAAACCTGCCCGGATTTTGCTCTAATAAAGATCTCCTGGTACAACCCCTCATCGCCTTCATTCATCCAAGCTGGTTGCGCAGCTCCTAGGGGGAAGATCAGATTAGCCTGGGATACAAAAAACTCCAGGAGCTGCGACTGGGGCTTATAAACCCCAATCACTTCATACGCTACGAGTGATTCGCCATACTCACCTAACTGAATAAGTCTCCCTAGCGCCGACTGGTTGGGGAAAAGCTGGTGAGCAATGGGTTCAGAGACTAAGACAACTTTACTACGCTGCTCTTGATCGGCCTTAGTGAAAAATTGCCCTTCTACAAGTTCAAGATCCATAGCTTGTGCATAGCTGCTTGAGACTTCAGCAGGATTTTGCACGCGGTAAGCCAGCCCATCCACTAAGATGTTGCGCTCCCATTGATTCTGAAAGATATAGGCAGACTCAATGTACTCACTTGTTTCTAGGGTCTCGAGGTCGCTTGTACGTAAATTGCTGATGGAGCCCGTCATAATCATGCTACCATCGGGAGACTCCTCCCTCTGCGAGACGGAGACTTTTGCCAAAGAATCGCCGAGGGACCTATTAACCAGATCCAGGGTTCCGGTGGCCTGCAGATTGAGGGACAAAATGATGGCCACAATCCACACCCCCAAACCCGTTTGGAAAATGGTTAAAAGGGAGCGCAGAGGACGTTTTGCCATGATTCGTGCCGTAAACTTAAATGCTTCCAATTATCTCACTCCCCTAGTCAGTACGCAAAGCATCAACCGGATTCGTGCGGGAGCCCAAGTAGGCGGGATAGACTCCGAAGAGAAGGCTGACTACAAGTCCCATAGCTACTCCCAAAAGCACACGCATCCCTAGACTACTCGTTACGAAGAAAGCTCCAAGGGCCTTATCCATGACTACACCTAGACCAAAGGAAAGCACAATGCCCAAAAGAGAACCAACGAGCCCGGGGATGATGGACTCCAACAAAAACTGCCGGAACACCATCTTGCGTGAACTGCCCAGGGCCATGGAGAGGCCTATGGATTTCGTACGTTTGAGCACTCGAGCCAGCATCAAGTTGAGAATATTGATCACCGCAATCACAAGACCAACCGAAGCAAGCAGGCCGATTAAGAGGGTATAGCGCTGCATTTGGCTCTGCGACTCCTTAAATTCAGCCATGGAACTAGTTACACTGACCTGATCGCCCCAAATTAGGCGAGCTTCACTACTGGCCTGTTCTAGGGCCAAGGCAAGGTCAACATCGACATCTACGCCCACGGTGATGTTCATAAAGCTTTGCTCCCCTCCACCGTAGGGCGAGACCGTGATAGGGGCATAAGCCGTGCGAGACTCAACACCAAAGGACACGTCCTCTGCCTCTCCTTGGGGTGAATCAAGGACCCCAATCACGGTATAGTCTACCGCTTCGCCCTCGTCGAAAGTAATTAGGGGCACCACCTGACCTAGGGGATCGTCCTCCCCAAACAGGTCCTCAGCTAGCACATTCGGTAGCACGATCACATGGTTGCTACTCAGTACATCCTCTGCAATAAAGAGATTACCGCGTTGGAGCGTATCACCATTAAAAGCAAAAAACTCAGGTAAGGTCCCCATAATGAAGATTTGATTAGGATCAAAATACCATGAATAAAGAGATTCATCCTCAGAGGTATCCTCGTCGGGTAACAAGGGCGTTTTGCTCATCCAATGCGTCTCTACGTAAGCATGCATAGTAGGGGGCAGATGACGTTGAAACTCGGCTATCTCCTCGAGAGTAGCACTCCAATCTAATCTTTCCATATCGGAACCAATTAGGGTTAGGGGTGCACCCTCTCTGCGACTGGATTCGGCCTGACCCATGACATTCAAGCTGCGAAAATAATCGGCCTGCACAACACTTCTATACTGCTGGCCAACGGATAACAACATAGTCAAGACCGTGATAATGACGCCCACTCCTAGGGCAACCGCCACAACCACAAGCAAGGACTCTAGTGGCTGTTTCTTGGCATGTCGAAGTGACCATTTCATTTGATCCCACAGTGACAAACTGACACCCCCTAGTTAATTACTGTATAGACAACTGCCTGTAAATCACGACCGCACAGATTCCATAGGGTCAAGACTTGCTGTGCATAAAGCATCTTCTCATGGTCATAATCGAGTTCAGCTTTTCTAAGAATTAAGGCGGTGTCTTGTACTTGTAGTCCGGTCACAAGACCGGCTTCGTATTGCCTGCGGCGAAAGGCTAGGTCATCCCTGGCTTCTGCCAAGTGTTCACCCTTGAGCTGCACTTGATCTTGAGCGGACTTCACTACTTGAATCGCTCCTCGCAGTTCGCCAAGCAAGGAATTTTCTTGTGTCTCTAAGGCGTGCTCAGCCTGGGCTACGGCAAATTCCAACTCTGCTAGAATAATGTTTCTCGGATAGAGTGTTTTCGTAGCACTTAGGGCTACATCCCAGTTCCAGCCGGGATCGCCCTCTTTGCCCTCGTTCACACGAATCCCTCCGCTGGCGTTCACGTCCCAGCCCCTGGTTTTTCGTTCGCGGTCCAACCTGGCCTGAGCCAATGTTAGGGCCTCTTGGGCTTGACGTAAAGAGGTACTAGATGAAAACAACTCCGTCTGGAGCTCCTCTTCACTTAGAGTAGCGCTAAAATCTTGTAGGCGCACGACAGGATCGTAGAGTGCAGCATCAGATGCACCTAAAAGAGTGACGAGCTGCAATTGCAGCTGATCGTGCGTCTCTCCGATCATGGCCAGGGCTGCAACTTGGTCTCGAAGCTGCTTTCTCAGTTCAAGGTCATCATAATCGGGCGTTTGGCGGGCCGCCTCGAGTGAGGCTTCTAAATGCCTTAAACGGTCTTCTTCGTAGCCCCTCAGGTCTAGTTGCTTCCGAAGCTGGACGAGTAAATCAACAGTCTGGAGGATCAAGTTGTTAACCTGTCTTCGTCGGTTTTCTTCTGGAGTGGGTCCCCCACCGGGTTTTTCTGCGAGGGACAGGAATTTGTAGTCAAGTTCTAGACTCCCCGCTGGAGTCAGGCGAACACCTTTGTCCTGGAGTCCAAGCGTCACCGTTCCACTCAAGTCAAGGTTTTCGCCCAAGGGTATTCTCAACAATACGCTACCCGTTGGACCTTGAAACTGACCGTCTCTGATTCCCACTGGATCCGTTTTCGCTGTCACATGTGGATGCTTCTCTAGGGCCTCTCTCTCTGCCGCAAGCTCCTGCTCCCATAAAAACAGAGCATGACTTGTATTGTGCTGAAAGGCGAGTTTGAGAGCCTCTTCAAGGATGATGGCTTTTGGCATAGTAGCCCAGCTCACCTGGGAAAAGCTAAGCAACATAACTAGGGTAAAAGAGACTACCAGGGCGATTCGGTGCTTATTCTTCATGGGATTCACCTGGTTCATACTTACCAATCCTCTGCAAAAGCTTGATTCTTGCCTGGGTGTAGAGGGATAGCTCTGCACTATACTGCTCCTCGAGGCTCGCCAGTTTTTCTTGCTGCGCCACGATCTCGGCATTACTCAAGATACCGGCGGCATACTTGCTCTCCTCCGCTTGCAACGACTGTCGCTCCAGTTTGATACTTCGTTCTGCCATTTCGAGACTGTGCACTTGATTCAGCAGAGCAAAGTAGTCAGAGCGAATTCCAAAATAGAGGGTTTGCTCGGCCTGTCTGAGCCCAATTTTGCCCTTTTCTTCAACCACTAAGGCCTCTTCTAGCTTCACCCTTGGTGTAAAGGGACTTTGTGCAATACGTACTGCCTCTTTGGCCTTCTGTAGAGATTCTTTCGCCCCAAGCACACCTGCATCGAGTGCAAGGGCAAGATCATAACAGTCTTCCAGACTAAAGTTGAAGGGAACGAAATCAAGTAAGAGCCGTTCCGTGAGAAGAACCTTCTCGTCTAAGGGCAATCCAATGATCTCGTTGAACTTCATACGCTGCGTCTCCAAATCGATGATGGTCTTTTCCTGTCGGTGTCTAGCATCAAAAAGGCTATTTTCAGCCCGGTCGATATCTAGCGAAGACAAGAGCCCCGCCTTGTACTTGTTTTCGTCCATCGCCAGTTGGCTGGCGGCGCGCTCCTCGGCCAGCGCGGCGTTGTCCACCAGGGTCTCGCTTTCTAGCAATTGCTGATAGCTCGTGCGGACTAGATCCTTAAGCTCATCACGCTTTTCCGCATAGACTTCTTGGGCCTTTTCCCACTCTTTTTCAGCCTCTGTAAGCATGTCTTCATCCCCGACAATCTGTGCTCTCTCTAGTGTGGCCTGAGCCGCTTGCCAGTCGAGGGTGGCTATCTGAAAGCCTAGGTTATTTTCCAAGGCAATTGCCACTGCTTCTTGTACATTGAGCTCCCGCCATTGTGAGTTGGCCTGAGCAGAAAATGCCCAGGTCAGGCATAGAAGCAGAGCCACCACGAAAACTGACTTTCCTTTCCTAAGCATCTCCGTTCCTCCCCTTCTTACGCTTCTTTCCCAATCTGGGAAAGGTCCATGTCTTCCACAATTGCCCCATCGCGCAGCTTAACTAAACGCTTTCCATAGGCACTGATACTAGGGTCATGGGTGACAATAACTACGGTCGTCCCCTGTGCATTCAGTTCTTGTAGAATACCCATGATTTCTGCTCCCTGATCCGTGGCTAGATTACCCGTGGGTTCGTCAGCCAGAATCAAGGTAGGATTATTGGCTAAGGCCCGAGCGATGGCTACTCTTTGCTGCTCGCCACCTGAAAGCTGGGTCGGCAGGTGCTTGAGGCGATGCCCCATGCCCACAGTACCTAGGAGTTCTTCAGCCCGTTTTAGCCTTTCGGCCTTTGGTTTCCCTGCATACATCAGTGGTACCGTCACATTCTCTAGAGCGCTTAGTTCAGGAAAAAGGTTATAGCTTTGAAAAATGAAGCCAAAGTGGCGGTTGCGGATCTGGGCTAGCTCTTTGTCTCGCAAACGGGTGATATCTACGTCCTCCAGGTAGTAAGCTCCCGAACTTGGCTGATCCAAGACTCCCAAGATGTTTAGCAGGGTGGACTTACCCGAGCCAGAAGGACCCATAATCGAGAGAAAGTCCCCTCTTTGGACACTGAGGTCAATCCCTTCTAGCGCCCCAATCTCAACATCACCCATAAAGTATTCCTTACTGATTCCCTCTAACCTAATCACAACGCATGCCCTCCCTCAGGCAGGATTTGGACTTCGTCTAAGTGTCGATACGCGTCATACGAGCTGATAACTACCTGTTCACCCAGTTCGAGGCCACGCGCGATTTGAACAGCATTTCCATGTAAGAGACCAAACTGCACCTCTCGCTTGTGAGCCCGATCGCCTTGAATAACGTAGACAAAGAGCTGTTGACCGCTTGTTAGGTAGGCTCCCCTGGGAAGAAATAGACTGTTTTTGTGCAACTGCAGATGGATGTTTGCTGTCACTTGACTATTGGGCCTAAGGTGTGAGACCTCATCTAAGAAGTCTACCCGCACCAAGACGGTGGGACCATCTGTGCCTTGTTTTGCCTGGGGCGCAATATAAGAGACCTCGCCCTGGTACTCTGTTTGTCCTAGATTAATGCCAACTTGGGTGCCGACGCCAAAACGTTCTGTTTGGCCAGGGGCGACCTGAAGCTCCACCACCTGGCTAGTTAGGTCAGCCAGCTCACCAAGATCTTGATGGGCGGTGACAATGCGGTTGGTGGGGATCTTCAAAGAAAGAATCCGCCCTGCGAAGGGTGCTGTGACCAAGAAACTATCGATTTTCTCCTGGGCCTTGGTCAACTTCTCTTCGTTAATGGCGATGGCTTTCGTGACTGCTGCCTGATCTGCTTCATGTTTACGGATCAGAAGCTCGAGCTCGCGTTGGCTTTGGGATATTTTCCGTTTGGTGGTCTCGACGTTCTGCTCTGCCTTTTCGAGATCAACCCGGGGAATGGAACCATAACCGTAGAGAATTTTCTGCAGTTCTAGTTGATCTTCCGCTTGCTTCAGCTGTTCTTTGGCCTCAAGGGTCTTGTCGCGCTCCGCATCAATCTCGAGCTCTTGATCGATTCTCAGTTGAGCAAGTTTTGCCCTAGCTTCGCCGAGTTCTGTTTCGGCCGCATTTCGTTCCGCGACTGCTTCCCCTGAGTACAGACGCAAGAGAGGCTGTCCCACCTCGACATCCTGCCCCTCTGTAACTAAGATTTCCTCGATGGTGCCCGCAATTTTCGGTTCAACTAACACGACCTGTTTGGGAATAATTGTGCCCTTCACCGAGAGGGTTTCCAAAAAATCCTGCGTCCCTACTGGGGCATAGGTGTAAAAATTAAGTACAAAGCTCTCTTGTTTGGGCATGAAAAAATAATAGGCTCCATAGGCAATGAGACCAATGGCAATGATTGTGAAAAGAATGAGACTCAGCTGCTTCTTGCTACCGGATGATTTTCGCTTATTCTGCTGCTTCCGGAGCCTTTCTGGTACGATGGGTTCGTTCATCTTGTGACCCCCTGATTGTTGCAATAGAAAAGATGTTCCTCCAAGGTGATTTCTCGAAGGGATCGCCCTTTCCTGTTGTGAATTGTTGGGTACTAAAGGCTACTTCATTATTCTTCCCTACTGGATCATCATTTCCTTCACAGCTCCCTCAGTGCTTCAATGGGGGGGATTCTGCTTCCCTTATGAGCCGGATACAGGCTGATTAAAAGGGTGGCAGCACTCGCCAAAAGGAAGGCGTAAAGGCCAGCTCGCCAAGGAAAATGCCAGGTGCCTGCTTGTGATAGTGGCAAGAGCTCCGTAACAAAGGGCATTCCCACAGGCTTGAAGCTTAATGCGGCTATAGGAATCCCTAGCAAAGCTCCAAAGGCTGTGTAGAGCAAGGATTCACCCAAGATATGAGTTCTCGATTTTGTGGTACAAAGTACCTAGGCGTTCCTTAAAAGCGAAAGCCTCCTCTGGCAAATCAAAGATACTTGTTGCAGGTTCCTGTTCTACACGCCCCCAGTTAACTGATCGATAGAAGCGTTTCTCACGCTTGAGATGATCAAAATAGAGATGTTTGCCGATTTGGCAAAGCCAGACAAACAATTTACACCGACCGTTATAACGATGAATGGATTTCGTAGCCTGGTAGAAGGTCTCCTGGGTCAACTCCTCCGCTAGGTTGGGGTCGGCTGTAATGCTACAGAGAAAGCGATAGACTGAAGATGCATGTAAGCGGTAGATTTGGTCCATGTCTCTCACATAGCTCACCTTCCCCCTTCTAATGATGAACGCGGGATATCCATCTATAGTATACATAGAAATAAAAAGCCATTCGTTACAGAATGGGCTAAAAATCTTGTCTTATTAGTTTTCGCAAGTATAGCTTGATATTTGATCTGCTAGAAGGGTTTGGCGTGGCAAGCGGTTTGAAGCAAGGGATAAAAAGTGGTGGCTGAAAGCCAAGGAGAGGACTTCGTGTTCCAGTGATGCCTAAGCTATACCCCTGTGACCTAGCGGTTGCAGGGGTATCTTTACCATTACATGAGTCCCTCCTGGATCAGCCATTCTCGAGCCACGACAATAGGATCTCGCTTCTTAGAGTCCACTTCATAATTGAGACTGCGCATAGTGTCATCATCAAGCCGACCAGCGAGGAGCCCGATAACCTCAATGATTTCGGGATAGCGTCTAAGGACATCGGCACGAAATACCGGTACCGCATGATAGGGAGGGAAATGACCTCGATCATCAATTAGAGGTTCTAGGTCAAAGGCAAAGATGCGCCCATCTGTACCGTAGGCATCAATAATGTCCACTGCCCCAGCTGCCACAGCTTGATAGGTAAGGCCAGGATCCATAGCTCGAGCCTGGCCAAAGGCAAAGCCATACACATCTTGCAGTCCTTGGTAACCATCGGCTCGTTCTAAAAACTCGTGGGTTGCGCCTAATACAAGCTCCTCGGCGAAGGGCTCCAATTCAGAGACGGTGCTAATTCCTAGATCGGCGGCATGGGAAGACCGCATCGTCATGGCCCAAATGTTATTGAAACCAAGTGGCTGCATCCAGATCAGATCCCAGCGCTTTTGGAACTCCTCTTTGACCAAGTCATACACCACATCTGGATCAGCTATCGGATCCTCCTCTAGCATGACGGTGAGGGCAGTTCCGGTATATTCCACATAGCCGTCTAAGCCGCCCTGCCTCAGAGCTTGAAAGGTGACTAAGGTTCCACCAAGAAAAGCCCGTTGTCTGACTTGAAGATCGGTATGGGCTTCGATGAGGTCGCTGAGAATGGACACGAGGAGGAGCTGTTCGGTGGAGTTCTTCCCGCCGATGGTCAAATCCGTTTGACCCAGCAGCAAGCTCACGACCATGAGCACAAGCAGGGTTACAATGACCAGACCGATGGTACGATAGGTGCGCCAGCCCATCAGGCACCCCCTCCTTGTTCTGGGGTATTGATAGGCGTGAGTTTGCTCTCGACCCGGGCCAAGAGAGCGTCGCTTAGAAGTGCCAAAATCGCAGCAGGAATGGCCCCCGCGAAGATCATGTAATTGTTGGCCATGGCGATGCCACCGAAGATCAGATCACCCAAGCCACCGGCTCCAATCAAGGAGGCCAAGGTAGCTACTCCGATGATGGTCACAGTCGCTGTGCGAATTCCAGCCATAATAACGGGTAGGGCCAGGGGAAGTTCCACCATGTACAGTACCTGTGAGCCTGTCATCCCCATACCGACTCCAGCTTCAATGAGAGAGCTGTCTACGCCCTGGATTCCCGTATAGGTGTTGCGCAAAATGGGTAAGAGGGAGTAGAGAAACAGCGCGACAATGGCCGGAACCATCCCAATTCCCAGGAGGGGGATCATAAATCCCAGCAGGGCGAGGCTTGGTATGGTCTGGATAACGCTGGCGGTGCCAATTACGGTGCTGGCAATCTGCGGCGTGCGCGTTAAGAGGATACCGACGATCACGCCCACCACTACGGCCAAGAGTAGCGCGATGACCGAGAGCTGAATATGTTCCCAAATTGCTAAGGCGAGCTGTGCCTGTCTGGTCTGGATAAAGGACAAGAATTCCATGTTATTCCCCCCATTGCTCGGCGATGACGTCAACGAGACTAGCTCGCGTCACCAGCCCTTGAAGCTTGTTCTGATCATCCACAACCGGTAGATAGCCCACCTGCTCCTCTTGCATGGTGGAGAGTAAATCAGGTACAGAAATGTCACTGGGAACCTTGACTACCTGGCTGGACATAACCTCTTCAATGCGCCTTTTCTCAGTCAAGTTCGCGTGGATGTCCTTGGCCGTTACAATTCCAAGTAGGGTGTTTGTAGCATCGGTTACCAGCAAGCTATCCACCCGATGCCTACGCATTTTGCGCAGCGCTTCAGCTAGACCGCGATAGGGTTCGATTGTAATGGGCTTGTCTATGGTGATGTCGCCTAGGGAGATCTGATCCGCTTGAGCCAGGTGCTTTGAGCCTATAAACTCCCTCACAAAGTCACTTGCGGGTTCCCGCAGGATATCATCGCCAGGGGCCGTTTGTTCAATACGTCCATCCTTCATTAAGACAACGAGATCGGCCAGCTTTAGAGCTTCATCCATGTCATGGGTGACAAATACAACTGTCTTTTTGAGTTCAGATTGCAGACGTACAAGCTCCTCTTGGAGCTGCTCCCGGGTAATGGGATCAAGTGCGCTAAAGGGTTCATCCATTAAGATAATGGGTGGATCCGCCGCGAGTGCACGCACAACACCAACCCGTTGTTGTTGACCCCCGGATAATTGGTTGGGATAGCGTTCACGGTACATTTGGGGATCTAGATTCACCAAGGTCAAGAGCTCATCGACGCGATCGCCAAGATCCGCTCCTTCCTTGCCTAGAAGTCTTGGAACAAGGGCAATGTTTTCAGCAATTGTCATGTGAGGGAAAAGTCCCACTTGCTGAATCACATAACCGATCTGTCTCCGTAGTTCAACAGCGGGGATCTTATTGTGATTCCTCCCATCAATTTCTATCAGACCTTTTGTCGGCTCTATCAAGCGGTTGATCATCTTCATCGTAGTCGTTTTACCGCAACCTGAAGGCCCGATCAAGACCACAAATTGGCCTTTGGTAATCTCTAAGCTAAAGTCAGTTACTGCGTCTTCTCCATCTTCGAAAGTTTTTGTAACGCCCTGAAAACGGATCAAAAGTCCACCTCCAATTCCCGGCTAGTATATCCATAATCAGGCCAGGTCTTGCGCAAGAAAAAGGACAGGACGCACCACAGCGTCCTGTCCTTTTTTTCTTCTGTTTAGGCTAGAATCTCTTCAATTCTAGCCAGCGTATCTTGACTCAATTCCACATCAACCGCTTTGCAGTTTGCCTCGATCTGTTCGGGGCGAGAAGCACCCACTAGGGCGCTAGCCACACCTGGTTGGCGCAAGACCCAGGCCAGGGCCAGCTCTGCAAAGGAGATTTTTAGTTCGTTTGCCAAATCCTCTAACGCATCAACCTTGGGCATGACCCCAGAGGCAAACGTATCTTGCATAGGACCGCCAATCGAAGAGTTCGAGGCCCGTGTTCCCTCGGGGATCCTACCACCACGATACTTGCCGGTTAAAATGCCCTGGGCTAGGGGAGAGAACACAATCTGGCCAATGCCGTGCTTTTCGCTGACGGGCAGGATCTCAGGTTCAATGTAGCGGTTGATCATGTTGTAAACCGGTTGGTTCACCACAATGCGATCGAGCAGGTATTGATCGGCCACAGCCACAGCCTCTTCAATCTGGGCAGCCGTCCATTGGCTCACGCCAGCATAAAGCACCTTACCTTGGCGAATCATGTCATCAATGGTGCGCAAGGTTTCTTCCACCGGTGTCTCCGGGTCATAGCGATGACAATAGAAAATGTCAACGTAATCCAGTTTCATCCGTTTTAGACTGGTATGGAGCTGCTCAAAGATGTGTTTGCGGGACAAGCCCCGCGAATTTGCGCCGTCATCCACGGGCCAGAAGGCCTTGGTGGTAATAACGTAGGATTCTCTTGGAAAGACGCTTAGCGCCTTGGCCAGAACCCTTTCCCCTTCGCCTTCTTGATAGACATTAGCAGAATCAAACGAGTTGATTCCTAATTCGTAGGCCCGGCGAATGGTACGTGCAGCGGTATCATCTTCGACAGAACTGCCATACGTTAACCAGCTACCTAATGAGATTTCACTTACCTTGAGGCCCGATCGACCTAGTCTACGATACTTCATGGTATCACTCCTTTAATTAACTGTCGGCAAAAGCTGTAGATAGCATCAGCTTTATCCTGTTCAATTGGTTAACCTCGCTAGCCCCCGGATCATAATCAATGGGAATGATATTGCTATCGGGATAGATCTTTTTTAGCCCTCGGAGCATACCTTT
>CAZAJB010000047.1:0-17731 GCA_964485345.1 uncultured Clostridiaceae bacterium | reverse complement strand
TTTGACCCGAGATGCAAAGGATCTTGTGGCAGGGCAATGGTTTGAAAGAATATGAGGAGGAAGTAAAATGATGAGAATTGCTGTAGCAAGCGAAAACGGGATGGTGGCTGAGCACTTTGGACACTGTGAAGGGTTTGTGATTTTTGAAACCGAGGACAACCGAGTCATTAAGAGTGAAGTTGTTGCCAATCCTGGGCATCGACCTGGGTTCTTGCCTGTTTTCCTGAGGGACATGGGTGTAAACCTAATTATCTCGGGAGGTATGGGTGGCGGAGCCATTGATCTTTTTAAAGAGAACAACATTGAGGTTCTTGTTGGAGCAAGCGGTAAGGCCCAGGAAGCGGTAGAAAACTACATAAGTGGCTCTCTGAAATCGACAGAGTCTGTTTGTCATGAACACCAGTATCATGACGACTGCGACGAATAGAACCGATCGGCCTGGCTTCCGCTAAAGCGCTAGTGCTCGGGACGGTAAGTTCAGGTTCAGAAAGAACTGCCTCGTACTCTTTTTTGGTGGACTTTACTTTCTTACCTGAAGGTTGTCAAAGATCGGTAAAACAAACGGTAAAACAAACGGTAAAACGGCCGCCGAAAGTTCTTGACAGTCATGGGAGTCACTGATAGACTAAACAAAAGAACATACAAAAGACCTTTAAGCCAATCCAGAGAGGTTGGGAAGGACGCCTACACAAAGCACAAGGGTTTTAAGGCAAGACTCTGTGCTACCACTTGCGAAGATGGGCTTCTACCAACCGGTAGAAGCCTTTTTTGGATCTGTGTGGGTGAAGGTCTGACAAGGGGGAGCCAAATTGAATTCTCTAGTCAGCAGCAAGAACTTAAGCCGTCATACCATCGAACTGTTACTTCAAAACGCACAAGCCTATGCGGATAAGGGACCAGTAGGCGGGCATCAGGGGACCGTAGTCAATCTTTTTTTCGAGCATAGTACCCGTACAGACCTATCTTTTCAGATGGCAGCCCAGCGCTTGGGGATGCGTGTCCTGAATTTCGCTGTAGCTCATTCTAGTGCGAGCAAGGGTGAAACACTCCTCGACACCCTAGAGACTTTAGAAGCCCTAGGTGTAGACGTAGCTGTCATTCGCCACAAAATGGACTGGCCGAAGGAAGTCGAGGGTTGTAACCTTAACCTCAGCCTGATTAACGCCGGCTCCGGAATCTTTGAACATCCAACCCAGGCCCTCCTCGATGCTTTCACTATGCGGCAGCACTTTGGCAGCCTGCGAGGTCTCAAAGTTACAATCGTGGGAGACATTAGGCACAGCCGAGTAGCCCGTTCAAATCTGCATATCCTGACAGAATTAGGTGCCCAGCTTCAGTTCTCTGGCCCCGATATCTTCAGACCTGACGACTTGCCCGAAGTACCCTGGGTTGACTTAGACAAGGCTGTAGAGGAAACGAATGTCCTCATGATGCTCAGAGTTCAACATGAGCGACATGCGCAGAACACAGACATAAGTACCTATCATGAACAGTATGGCCTAACGGAACAGCGATTAGCTAGGCTACGGGCAGATGCTTTGGTTATGCACCCAGGCCCTGTCAATCGTGGGGTGGAAATCTGCACAGCAGCCATGGAAGACCCCCGTAGTCAAATTCTGAAACAGGTGAGCAATGGAGTAGAGGTGCGCATGGCGGTTCTAGATTGGTGTTTACAGGGGGGAAAGCATGGCAAACTGGTATCTGCATGACGGCTTAGTGTATCGCAATCAAGCCATGAAGCAGGAGAGTGTTCTGGTCTTGGATGGGTTGATCGTAGCCTTTGGAAACGACGCGGACTTGGCACGAAGAACGTTTCAAGGTCCCATGCGGGATTTCGATGCTGGAGGGCAGATCATTGCCCCAGGTTTTATTGACCTCCATACCCATCTGCGGGAACCTGGTTTTGGGAGTAAGGAGACCCTTGCCAGCGGCACCATGGCCGCCGTGGCCGGAGGGTTTACCACCGTGTGCCCTATGCCGAACACCAATCCAGCCTTGGATTCTCTGGCAGCCTTGGACGATCTGGAGGAGCGTATTCACAAAACCGCTTGCTGCAAGATTCGGCCTATTGCAGCTTTGACCAAGGGCAGACTCGGCAAGAAGACGGTGGATTATCAAGATTTTGCAGCAAGGGGAATCATCCTTTTTTCCGACGATGGTGACCCTCTAAACGAGAATATTGCGCAAGAGGTTTTCCTTGGAGTCAAAGGAGTTGGTGGTGTTCTCATCAACCACCTGGAAGATAAGACTCTAATAAGGGAAGGCTTTTTTTATGAGCAGATTCCTCCAGAGTCTGAGTACCTCATGCTTAAGCGGGACCTCGATCTCGTACGCAAGACAGGGTGCCGCTACCATGTGGCCCATGTCAGTGCCTGGCAGACAGTGGAGCTCATTGCCAAGGCTAAAGAGGAGGGCCTTCCGGTCACAGCCGAAGTGACGCCCCACCATCTCACACTGACCCATAAGGATGTCAAGGAGCCCCGGGGCCATTTTCAGATGAAGCCACCCCTCCGAACAGAAAAGGATCGCCAACTCTTGGCAAAAGCCCTGCAAAGTGGGGTCATTGACATCATTGCCACCGACCACGCACCCCACGGTAGAGAAAAGGAAAACGGACTATTCGACGGTTCGCCTTTCGGCGTTACGGCTTTAGAGACGGCCTTTTGCGCTTTGTACACGAAGCTCGTATTGACCGGAGAGATGACCTTGGAGCAAGTACTGCACAGCCTCACCGAAGCACCAGCCTCGATACTTGGAATAAACGCTGGGCTCAAGGTGGGCCGAAGCGCTGACCTCGTAGTTCTGGACCTTGCCCAGGAGAAACTCGTCACAAAGGATCAGTTTAGGAGTAAGGGCACCAACTCGCCCTACATTGGGCAGACTCTTCAAGGGTGGCCAAGTCTCACATTGATCGACGGAGAGCAGGTGTTTCCATGTTAGTTAAGGAGAACAAGCAACTTACCCGGGACATTCTAGCCCTCACCTTGACAGGTGCATTTTCTTATGAACAAGCAACACCAGGCCAATTTGTGAATGTGCTGATCGGAGATGGGGCAGCCCATCCCCTACGCAGGCCAATCAGTATTGCATCCGCTAACCTACAGGAGGAGACCCTCAGTTTAGTCTACCGTGTGGTGGGTGAGGGAACCAAATGGCTTAGCGAAAGGTCTAGAGGCGACCTCATCGATGTCTTTGGGCCCTTGGGGAAGGGATTTGGGGCGCCACTTGAGCCTGGCAAGGTTTTGATCGTGGGAGGAGGAGTTGGGATTCCACCACTTTATCAACTGGCCAAGGAGCTGGCGAGGCAAGGGTTCAAGTCAGACATCATCTTGGGATTCAAGAACCAACGAGACGTATTCTGGACGGGGGAATTCGCAGAGTTTGGTGATGTCACAGTTTGCACAGAAGACGGTTCTACGGGCGAAAAAGGCTTTGTCACAGAGGTCATCGATATGAATGAAGACTGGACAACCCTCTATAGCTGCGGCCCTAAGGCCATGCTAAAGGCTCTCAGAACGCATTTTGAGGGCAGAGATATCAAGGGATACGTCTCTCTAGAAGAGCGCATGGCCTGCGGCGTGGGAGCCTGCTGGGGCTGCACCTGTTTGGACCCTAATGGTACTGTGGCGAAGCGGATCTGCAAAGAGGGCCCTGTCTTTCCTTGGGAGGAGGTTTCCCTATGAGTGTGGACATGACAGTTGACTTAGCCGGTCTACAACTGAGAAATCCTGTGATGCCCGCCTCTGGCTGCTTTGGTTATGGTAGGGAGTATGGCGAGTACTATTCGCTGGACGAATTAGGAGCAGTTGTAGTGAAGGCCACAACGCGCTACCCCCGCTTGGGTAACCCCACGCCACGGGTGACGGAGGTGGCAGGGGGCATGCTGAATGCCATCGGCCTAGCTAATCCCGGCCTTGATGAGGTTTTAGCCGAAGAACTACCCTGGCTGTCCAGGCAGAATGTACCAATCTTTGTAAATGTCGCAGGCGATACGGTAGATGACTACTGCCAAGTGGTGGATCGCATCTGCAGATCTGGCCTTGCCCAGGCAATTGAGCTTAATGTTTCCTGCCCGAATGTGAAGTTAGGAGGTTTGGCCTTTGGAGTTGATGCGACAATCCTCAGAGAACTAGTCCAAGAAGTCCGTAAGGTTTGCAGCCTTCCCCTTTATGTTAAGCTATCACCTAATGTAACTCGTGTGCAGGACCTGGCTATCGCCGCTGCAAGCGGGGGCGCCGATGGTTTGAGCCTGATTAACACGCTAATTGGCATGCAAATTGATCTGACCAAGCGAAAGCCGATCTTGGCCAACAAAACAGGTGGGCTTTCCGGGCGGTCCATCAAACCCGTCGCGGTGCGCATGGTGTACGAGGTGGCCCAAGAAGTCGATTTACCCATCATTGGCATGGGTGGGGTCTATAGTGGGCGGGATGCGGCCGAATTCATCATGGCTGGAGCCTGGGCTGTGGAAGTCGGAACTGCGAACTTCACAGACCCCTACGCTTGCCCCAGGATTATTGGGGAATTAAGGTCGTTTATGGAAGAGGAAGGAATCAAGAGTCTAGAGGAAATTCGGGGGTGTGCTCTATGAGCGTAGCAGAGAGGATCATCGTAGCACTTGACTTGGGGAGCAGGGAGGAAGTAGAAAAGGCCCTTGAAAACCTCCCACAAGTACGATTTGTCAAGGTGGGCATGGAACTGTTTTATAGCGAGGGACCAGAACTCATTCATGTCTTAAAGGACCGAGGTTTGAAGATATTTCTGGATCTAAAAGTTCATGACATTCCAAATACTGCAGCAGGAGCCATGCGTAGTCTAAGCCGCGCCGGCTGCGATTTATTGAATCTCCACTGCCAAGGGGGTCTGGAGATGATGAAAAGGGCCAGAGAAGCGGTTGGGGACGATACCAGGTTAATTGGAGTGACCCAATTAACCTCGACCAACAAGCGAATGCTAAACGATGAGCTTGGGATTGCAGGAACTGTGGAGGCTAGCGTCTTGAGCTATGCCCAATTGGCCAAGGAAGCCAATCTGGCTGGAGTCGTTTGTTCACCCCTCGAAGTCAGAGCGATCAAAGAAGTCTGCGGTGCCGATTTCTTGGCAGTGACACCTGGCGTGCGCCCCCGAGGCTCTGCTAGCCAGGACCAAAAACGCACAATGACGCCTCAAGAAGCTATCCAAGCCGGAAGTGACTACTTGGTCATCGGCCGTCCAATCTTGACGAGCCCTGACCCCCATGGAGCATTCCTTGGGATCGTAGAAGAAATAGGGGTGGAAGTAAGATGACCTACCAAGAGTTGTTGGCGGAGTTTGAAAAACTAGGTGTCCTCCAAACGGGACATTTTAAGCTCACTTCGGGTTTGCATTCTGAGCAGTATATGCAGTGTGCAAAGCTCTTTGAGCATCCAAGGGAAGCCGCAAAGGTAGTGGAAGCTCTACTTGCCAAGCTCCCCAACGGCGTCGAAACTGTGATAGCACCAGCCATCGGAGGGATTACTGTAGGTTATGAACTGGCCCGTTTGCTTGGTTGCCGCTTCATTTTTGCCGAAAGGCAAGATGGAACGATGACGTTCCGCAGGGGTTTTGCTGTCAGGACTGGTGAAAGGGTCTTGGCTGTGGAAGACGTGGTCACAACAGGTGGCTCGGTCCGCGAAGTGGTGGATCTGGCAAGAGATTTTGGAGCTGAGGTTCTGGGAGTAGCCGCCGTCGTTGATCGCAGCCAGGGCAAGGCTGACTTCGGCGTTCCCTTCTACCCCTTGGTGAGAGCGGACATAAGGGTATATGATCCAGAGCAATGTCCCCTTTGTGGGGCAGGGGTAGCACTTCAAACCCCAGGAAGCAGGAAAATGAGCCTCGCTTAGCCAAATCCTCATAAGTAAGAGATACCATGTCTAACTATTTCGGAGGTGTATTGGATGTTCACTCCATTGGAACTAAAGAACGTTACCATTTCTAATCGTATTGTGATGCCTGCCATGTGCCAGTATTCGGCAACAGAAGACGGCTATGTCACCAATTGGCACCGGGTGCACTATGGGGCCCGTGCTGTTGGCGGTGTGGGCCTCATCATTCTAGAAGCCACTGCGGTGGAAAAACGAGGACGCTTGAGTAATCGCGATCTGGGCATCTGGGATGATGAACACATCCAGGGGCTCCATGAATTGGTGGAGTTAGGCAAAGAGAATGGTTCTGTAATGGGCATTCAAATCGCCCATGGGGGGCGTAAATCCTGGGGCGATGAGTTAGTAGCGCCCTCAAGTTTGGCTTTTCCAGAGATGGGGATGCCCCATGCCCTTAGTATGATGGAAATTAAAGACGTTATCGAGAACTGGCGCCAAGCTGCTAGACGGGCAAAGGAAGCCGGTTTTGATGTACTTCAGATTCACGGTGCTCACGGATACTTGATTCATGAGTTCTTATCACCCCTGAGCAATGAGCGTACAGACAATTATGGCGGCTCCTTGGAAAATCGTATGCGTTTTCTCTTGGAGATCGTAGCAGCCGTGCAAGAGGAATGGCCAGAGGATAAACCTTTGAGCGTAAGACTTTCCGCAGTCGACTACTTAGATGGTGGATTGACAATTGAGGATAGCGTGAGGATTAGCAGGGTACTGAAAGACCACGGCGTAGATCTCATGGATATTAGCAGCGGCGCCATCCTTCCAGCTGACATTAAGCTAGGGCCTGGCTATCAAGTGTCCTTGGCAGAGGCAGTGAAAAGAGAAGTGGGCGTTCCCACCATCGCTGTTGGACTCATAACCAGCCGCGAGCTTGTGCAAGCGATTATCCATAACGAGCAGGCTGACTTTGTGGCGTTAGGACGAGAGCTCCTGCGCAACCCCTACTGGGTCTTAGAGGCCACCGCTGACAAAGACATTTGGCCCTGGCAGTACCAGCGGGCGATGCCCCGGGTCTAGGTGACGGAATGAAGGAAATGACGAATAAAAACCGCAGAGGCCCTGCGGTTTTTATTTTTTCTTCTTCGGTGCAGGATCCGTCAGTTCGGGGATGGCTCCTCCCGCAATGGCCCAAAGATAAAGGCTGGCTACTGTTCCGTGGGGCGAGTAGCGTTTTTTGTACTTGGCAAACAGTTCCGGCGTGATCTTGCGATGCCGATAGAGCATGCGCATACCTCGGTGAATGGCCAAGTCACCAAAACTGACGATATCTGGCCTTTGGAGGGAGAATGTGAGAAGCATTTCGGCAGTCCAGACGCCTATACCCTTGAGTTTAGTCAGCACTTCACAGACGTCTGCTTCAGACATGTTCTGGAGGGAATCGAGATCAATAGTTCCCGCCACGATCTGCTGTGTCATGGCGTGGATGTAGTTCGCTTTGCGCATGGAAATACCACAGCTTTGCAGCGTCTCCACGGCTGCAGCGCCAAGGATCTCTGGTGAGAAAGGTTTGAAACGCTCCTGCATTCGTCTCCAAATGGTTTCTTGGGCTTTGGTTGAGATTTGCTGTCCCACAACCGACTTGACTAAGGCCGGAAAGAGTTCAGGATAGACTTCGCGCTCAATGAAGCCAATTCTCTCCATCGCTTCGCCGAGCTTTTTGTCCCTAGACTTAAGGTAATCCAATTCCATCGTGCCATAGACAAAGTATTGGGGGTCAGACACATCTCTGCTCCAAGTCTAGTAAGTACTCCTTGGCAGCCAGCCCCCCAGCATAACCAGTAAGTTTGCCGTTTTGCCCGACAACACGGTGGCAGGGAATAATAATGGAAATAGGATTCTTGTTGTTGGCCAAACCCACAGCCCGGCTGGCTAGGGGTGATTGAACCTGCTTGGCGATATCCTTGTAGCTGCGAGTTTCGCCGTAAGGGATCGTCTGCAGCTCTTGCCACACTCTTTTCTGGAACTCCGTCCCCTGAACTTCATGAGGCAGATCGAAACGTTGACGCTTCCCAGCAAAGTATTCGTCTAGTTCTTGCTGTGCTTTTTCCAAGCTAGGCGTGATCCTAGACACATAGTCTTGCAGACGAGGGTCATCCTCGCCAAAAACCAACAGACGCAGAAGACCATACTCTTCACCCAAAAAGAGGGCTCCCATGGGAGAACTGTACTGGCAATAGTATTTCATACTCCGACTCCTTCCCGCGCATAAGATAACTTGTCTCCAGTATACCATGAAAAAGGGTAACATTCGTTGTTGGCGAATATAGCTCAGACTATAATGCGGAGGTCGAGAAAATGTCAAACCTACATATAACTGCGGTACCAAAGATGGTTCCAGAATTGGACCCGGATTTCCGCCCTTCCAGCGTATGGAACAGGGCTTTTGCTAAGGCCGTGAAAGAATCAGGTCAGGCCCAGCCTGGAGCCATTGCGGTTGAGCGCGATCAAGAGC
The DNA here is from genome assembly GCA_964485345.1 of uncultured Clostridiaceae bacterium. Taxonomy (GTDB): domain Bacteria; phylum Bacillota; class Limnochordia; order Darwinibacteriales; family Darwinibacteriaceae; genus UBA5420. The sequence goes on along the minus strand of CAZAJB010000047.1, from coordinate 9,379 downwards.
AAATATCTCTCTACAAGATGGATCTCTTCCCGGAGGATGTTAAGGACGCCTGGGATGAGGCCAACTATTTTTATGTAGAACGGCTGGTAAAGTGTCTGCTGTGGGTTAAGGGTGGTTGGAAGGTGACCATAGGCGGTGCTCCTCTTGTCGGGGATGCGCTGAAAAGGGACTACGCCAAGGGCGGTAGTCGAGAGTTCGATGCGGACTTCATGGCCCGGGTCTACGAACAGGACTTCGTAGTTGAGGCTGTAGCTTTGTCTGAGATGCCCCGGGCTTACGAAAAGACAGAAGCAGTAGGAGGGCATTTGGATGGTTGCCGTATTGGCTTTGATGCCGGCGGCAGTGATCGTAAAGTGACGGCGGTAATGGATGGAGAAGTACTTTTTAGCGACGAGACGGTCTGGCATCCCAAGGTGACAGCGGACCCCGACTATCATTTTGCCGGTATTATGGATTCTGTACGTCGGGCTGCTGCCTACCTGCCTAGAGTTGATGCCATCGGTGTGAGCTCCGCCGGAATCTATGTTAATAATCGGACCATGGTGGCTTCACTCTTTCTGCAAGTCCCCCAAGACCTTTTTGATGCAAGCGTGAAGGACATCTATCCGAGAGTGGCCAAAGAGCTTGGCGATGTTCCCATTGAAGTGCGCAATGACGGAGATGTGGCGGCATTAGCAGGTGCCGCCTCGCTAAACGACACCAATATCTTGGGTATCGCCATGGGAACCAGTGAGGCTGTCGGTTATGTAGATGCAGAAGGCTCCATTACTGGTTGGCTCAACGAGTTAGCATTCATGCCTGTTGATTACAATCCCGATGCCATGGTTGACGAGTGGTCTGGCGACTACGGCTGCGGTGTCAAGTACTTTTCTCAGGACGGCGTGATCAAGCTGGCCCCTGCTGCGGGGATTGATTTTGCTGAAACACTGACTCCAGCAGAAAAACTCACGGTCGTGCAAGGCTTGCTAGAAGAAGGTCACGAGGGTGCCAGGAAGCTTTTTCAGACCATAGGCGTGTACTTTGGCTATGCAGTGGCACACTATAGTGATTTTTATGATATCAAGCACTTGCTCATTTTAGGAAGGGTGACCTCGGGAATCGGTGGTACCCTAATACTAGAAAAAGCCCGCGCAGTGTTGAACGCGGACTTTCCCGAACTTGCGAACATAGCCTTCCACCTCCCCGATGAGAGCGATCGCAGGGTGGGGCAAGCTATCACGGCAGCGGGTTTGACTGCCCTTAAAGGCTAGAAAAAGTTCACTTCAAGCCAATAGACCAGAAGCCCCACAAGCAGCGCCGGTATTGTGTTGATGATGGTGGCCCAGACTGCCGAGCGCTTGTCAATTGCTATCAGAGGAAAGAGCGCATCGCCATCCTGCGAGAGCGCATTAGCGACAAGGGCGGCAAAGGGAACCATGCCCCTCGTATACAGAGTGACGAAGATGATCTGTGGGCCGCAGCCGGGAATCACTCCAACCAAAGCCCCGATCAGCACAGCCATCAATCCTGTCTGGCTCAAGAATGTAGTGATGGCCATTTCGCCTGTCATATAGCTACCCGAACCCAATGACAGAACGAAGAGCTCGTAAGCGAGATAGGCTGCAAAAACCCATGTTCCCACAAAGGCTGTCTCCTGCGCGTTGTGGATAAAAGTCTCCTTGAGGCTGGCCAACTTCATCTCGGACTCTTCGTGAGTGTCGTCGGCAATGAACTTCTTGCCCAAGAGCATCATCGCCACAGAGAGGACGGTTCCGGTTACACCAAGAATTAGGCCTAGGTTAGGAATAAAGAGATCATTGAGATCAACTTGAAAGAGATCCATCACGCCTAAGATCAGGCCGACGGAAATAATCATCCAGTAGATCATGTAGCCGCGATGGGTCAACCTGTAGCCAAGGCTATGGATGCTCTGGTGCCCTTTTGTGTCATGATGGAGGACTAGGTCGATTGGATCGCCCTCGGCATGACCAATATGGTTCCAGGCATCAGGGTCGATCCCGGTTTCGTATGGAAAGATACTATGATCCATGTCCTCATGGGTATGGCGGGCCTGGGTCTTTTTCTCTTGGGTCTGCCGGTACTTTTCTAAGAGACGGTCACCGATGGGGAAGAGGTCGACAATGTAGCCAACACTGACAGCTACGACGAAGGATATGGCCGAAACCAGAAGCCACTGCTTTGGCATTGTTGAGATGAGCACAAAGGCAGAGTCGCCCATGGTGGCCAGCAAAGTTGCAATCACGGTCCCGAAACTTACCACACCCCTGGGAAAAAGGGGCATCACAAAGATCGCTCCGCCGCAACCAGGGATCAAGCCCAAAATGGCCCCGATGATGGGTTGGAATCTCTTGGCTTCGCCGATGGTTTTGACCAAACGTCCGGACAGAAGATAGTCAATGTAGCCAAAGAGTAGCAGCACCGCTCCGACAAACACCGTCACTTGAATAAAGGCATTCTCTGCACTAACAGCGACTAAACCGAGGATTTCTTTTAGCACGTGACTTCACCTCCCATCGTGGCTACAATAGATTGGATTGCCTCCACATCAACGAACAAGTGATACTCTTTGGTGTCCTCGGGGCCCATCTGTACGCCAGAATCCATTGGTTTCATACGGGAAGGGACTTTGGTCCTACTTCCGGTGTGGATCTCTTTGATGTCTAGTTTGAAAAACTCTCTGACATTCTCAGGGCGAACCCCACCACCTGGCATAATGGAGATCCTTCCCTCCGCTCGGCGGATCAGCTCCCGCAAGAGGGGAATCCCTTCTAGTGCGGTTTTTTCTTGACCGGATGTAAGAAGGCGATCTACTCCAAGTTCGATCAAGGTTTGCAGCGATTGATACGGGTCCTGCGCAACATCGAACGCCCGGTGGCAGGTGACCTCAAGCTGAAGACTCTTGGCAAGCTGCACCAGGCGTGACATGGCCAAAGCATCGAAAAAACTGTTCTCGTTGAGTACGCCAAAGACGACTCCTTTGGCGCCGAGCTTCGCTGATAGACGAATATCGTCTTCCATTTGCGAAATCTCCTCGTTATTATAAAGGAAATCTCCACCTCGGGGCCGTATCATCACCATAGTATCGATGTCGCTAAGTGCCACGCTTTGCTTGATCAAGCCATAATTTGGCGTTGTACCGCCAGCGCTGGGATCGGCACAGAGCTCGACTCTGTGGGCCCCTCCCGCTCGAGCCCTTAGTACGTCTTCAATTGAATAACAGACGACTTCAACAATCATGTTCGGGCCTCCATTCCATGCAAAACCAGCCTTACCAAGACTGGCAAGGCTGTCTATTAAAGCAGTAGTTTAGTCTTCGGCTTGAAGTAGACTTTGAACTCGATCGACCACATCTTGCGATGTTAGCTTGGCGATCTGAGCCCAAGAAGCAGGTGTGGTGCTACTAATAAACTCACTGATTATCTTTGTGCCTTTTTGATTCCAGATTGTCAATTCGGGGCGCTCTCCCTGAAAGTACAGTCGTACGAAGAACTCGCCGGCTTTAAACATACTGCTCATTGTTATTACCTCCCCTCATCGATCTTAATACCCTGCGCAGGCTCTAAAATCCTGCCACCGAATCATGTTTCTTGTTAAGAATTCTGAAGTCGGAATAGTAACTGAAAGGGACGATCAACGTGCTTTATGAAATAGTAAAAGCCGCGGCTTTAATCTTCATTGCGGAGTTGGGAGACAAGACCCAAATCCTTGCTATGACCTTCGCTCTGCAGTTTTCGGTACGTCAGGTATTAACGGGAGTAGCCCTAGGGTCGTTTTTGAATCACGGCTTAGCGGTGATTGTCGGAGCCTATCTAGGCCATATCGTGCCCTTAGCGACCATTCGCTTAGGATCCGCCCTGCTATTCTTGGGCTTTGGACTTTGGACCCTGAGGAGTAAAGACACAGGAGACCATGCCCCACACAAATCTTCCACTAGCCCAGTCTTGGTCGTGGCTTTGGCCTTTTTTCTGGGAGAACTAGGTGATAAGACGCAAATGACCGCCATTGCCCTTGCCTCGAATGCATCATTTCCCTTGGCGATTTTAGCTGGAACGGTACTTGGTATGGTCTTGACAAGTTTAGCGGCGATCATTGTTGGCAGTAAATTGGGCGAGAGAATTCCAGAATTCACGCTTCAATTAGTATCTGGCGTCGTGTTTATAGGCTTCGGGCTCTTTCATCTAGCCCAGACCGTCCCCGCTCGTTTTTTGACCATTCCTAATGTCGCGCTTTTCTTGGCAGCTCTGCTAGCTCTACTGAGCTACCTAGTTGTACCGCTCTTCAGGCACAAGCAGATGCAAGCAGAAAAGCCTGGATCCCTCAAGACAGCGGCGGGGCAGCTCCGAGCTCTAGAAAAGGCCCTAGGAGAACTCTGCCTGCACGATACGGTGTGCCGTGATGAAAACTGCCCAGTGGGGTATTGCAAGCGACTGATCAAGGAGGAACTTCAGGCTAACGCACATGGTAAAGCCATGAATCAAAGAAGGTTATCGGTGCGAAAACCCTATGTAAAAAGGGACCAGATCTTTGATGGTGATCGAGTAGAGCAGGTCTTGCGACTATTGGAAACGATGGATCTGAATCCCCTGATCCATCAAGAGCTCAAGGAGAACTTGAAAAAACTCATACGATAAAATGGTCTCTCAGTCTTCTCCGAGAATGCGGATTTCCGGTTCGAGGGCAATGTCAAAATCCCGGAGAATTGTCTCTTGGATCTTGGCGATCAGATCCAAAAAGTCCCGGGAGGTAGCGTCACCTGTCTTGATGATGAAACCGGCGTGTTTGGTAGACACCTCAGCTCCACCAATCCTTAGTCCCTTGAGGCCTGCCTGCTCAATTAAGGGGCCAACGAAATGCCCTGGCGGGCGCTTGAACGTGCTTCCTGCACTAGGATACTCTAGCGGCTGTTTGCTTCGCCTTTGTCCTTGAAAATCGTTCATTCTCCTTCGAATATCTGCCCTTGCTCCTGAATCGAGTCTTAAGTCTACTGCAGTGACGATAGCGTTTTGGGCCTCTTGCTGCAAACGACTGGAGCGATAGGAAAAATAGAACTCTTCGCGGCTCCAGCGGTGCAAGTTGCCGTCTTGAGCAAACTGTACGCTCTCGATTAGGGGCCCAACTTCACCGCCATAGGCGCCGGCATTCATAAAGACGGCACCGCCTAGTCCGCCAGGTATCCCTACCGCAAATTCCAGACCGCTCAGGCCATGGAAGAAGGCCAGTTTGCTGAGGGAACCTAGTAGACATCCAGCCTCGGCCGTGAGCTTCGTTCCCTCTATCTTTGCTGAGGACAAGGATTCGGCAATCTGCAAGACCACACCTCGAACTCCCCCATCCCGAATCAAGAGATTGGTGCCGTAGCCGATAATAGTTAAGGGCAAGCAGTGTTCTTTGGCATAACGCTGTGCCTTGGTAATCTCACAGGCGGATGTGGCTTGAACGAAGAGGTCGGCCGGACCCCCTACTCCTAGGGACGTGACTTTCGATAGGGGGTAGTTTTTGCTGAACATAGTAGCGCCTCCTCACCTTATATCACCTATATTCTAGCACAAAACCCTACCGGGGTCTGTTCTGATTTATAAAGGAAGTGGGATGGAGCCAATAATCTGTCACCCTAGAAAGGCTCCAAGCGGTTCCATTGCTACGGGGCCAGGCGTTGGCAGGCAAATCCTCTTTGCGCATCTCAAAATGCAGATGGGCAGCAAAGCGATTGTTCGGACCTCTACCAACGGTACCGATTGGCTGTCGGCGAGATACCCTCTGCCCCTTGGAGACCCAGCGGTCATCGAGATGGGCGTACTGCGACCAGACAAAGTCCTCCGCTGATATGGCATGTTTGATGAGGATCACATGGCCTAGGGCCGTGTTCCAGCCTGAGAAAACCACTTCGCCATTGGCCACAGAGTAGACTGGTTCACCGTGATCACCATTGCCTGCGCCGGGAATGTTCCAGTCTTCCCCAGGATGGTAAGAATTACTATAGGCACTCCAACCTAAAAAATCATAGCCTGTAATTGCCCAACCGCGGCCATCGGCGTTGCCAACAGGAAAATCAAATCCGTCTGTGAGCCACAGTGGCTCTGGTGTCCATGGCACCCCCCCACCCTGATCGGTAATGGACGAACATCCTGTAATAGGTAGGATAATAAGTACGAAGATCGAAAGCAACCAGTATTTTCTACTCAAGAAAAATCCCCCCTTTTGTGGTAAGTTTATTGTATAAGATATGGCGAAGATCAGCACGAATGGGAATTCGCCCCAAATGGAGGTTCCTTAATGCAGAAATTTACGATGCCAATTCGAACGGGTGCACTTTTTCTGGTACTAGTCTTAGCGTTGGGTGGTAACGCTCTGGGCATGGGGACGGCTCTCCAGCTCGGAGCTGGACAGGAGTTTCGCTTTGATCTACCCTTGGATGGAGGAAAGGGTTATTCCATTAGTATGGCTTGGCGCACCGATCTGAGGGATACTACCATCACTATGACTCTATGCCATATATTGAACAATAATGAGGTCACAGAGCATCACCTATCTCGCCATGAATTAAGCGAAGGCGGTTCCTGGCACACCCTGGAGATACCCTATGTGCAAATCCAACCTGGTCCGGGGCGTCTGGAACTGGTCATAACTGCAGATCAGGCAGGACGATATTTTTGGAAGGAACTCAAGGTAGAGCGCAGCTATGCTTCGGCGGAGACGAACCAAGTACATTGGAGCGAAAAACTCGCCACCGAAGGGACCTTTTATACCGGGTTGGTTATTGATGCTCGTCATCTCAATGTCAGAAGGGGAATGAGTCCGCGCATTTATAGCGAGTCTGGTCAGCTGCTTTATGGAGGCGTTTTAGCGGGTCAAGATCTAGTGCAGGATCAAGGAGTTGTGGGCTATGGCTCAGAACTCACCTCGGATTTATTGGCACGCATCGCCGTGGATTCTGATTACCCCTATGTGGCTCCCCTGATCGTGGAGGCCATGGCGGTGGCAGACACTGCTCAAACCGGGGTGTATATTAGTGCAGAAGACACCCAGCGGGTCTTGGAGGCCATGGTCCAGTATGACTTCTTTGCTCGGTATGCGGTAATCTTCCTAGTGAACTAAGATCCTTCAGGAGGAAAAAGGCGGGCAATCGAGAACTGTGAGAAGAGCTTATTTTGGGAGGTAAACGGAAAGCCATGCAGCAGATGAAATTACGCCAATTACACCAGCGCCTACAGGTTCTTAGTACGGCCCCGTTATCGGTTGCCATAGGGTTTGATGGATTTGTAGACGAGATCGTCGAAGTAGTTGATCGCAGGGAGTCCTTTGACTCATACACGCGGATGAGTAGCATGCTCCAGTTTGGAGAGAGAATCTCCAAGGCAGCGGGCCTAAGCACGAACATCGAGTTTGTACCAAAGACGATGAAGCTTGGTGGTAATGGTCCCATTATGGGTAATGCTTTGGTAAAGGCAGGAACGCACGTGTCTTACATGGGTTCACTTGGGAGCCCCAATATTCACCCTGTCTTTACAGAACTCACACATGCCTGTGATCGAGTTTATTCCATTGCAGAGCCGGGCCATACTGACGCTGTGGAATTTGATGATGGAAAGATCATGCTGGGGAAGATGGAGTCCCTTAACGATGTCAACTGGGCAACTCTGAAAAACGAGGTTGGCGATGAAGAACTCAGAAGAATCTTTAGTGGGGCCGATCTAGTGGCTACGGTGAACTGGACCATGACCCCCTACATGAACGAGATCTGGGCTGGGTTGCTTGAGCTAATCAGCCCACCGGCCCATGGCCAGCGCCCCTTTTTCTTTGTAGACCTGGCAGACCCGAGCAAGCGCAGTCCTGAGGATATTTCCGAAGCTCTTGCCATGATTGGCAGATTTTCCAGGTATTACCGGGTGATCCTCGGTCTCAATCGTAAAGAGGCGTCGGAGATCGCTACCGTGCGTGGTCTGACCCTTAGCAAACCAGTGGAAGACGCCGATCTAGAAGAAATCGTTAAGACCCTCGGTCAAGAGTTGGGTCTCTGGTGTTTGCTCGTCCATCCAACCTTCGAAGCAGGTGCCTTTGTGGATGGAGAGTATTACTATACCGAAGGACCGTACACCTCGAAACCACGCTTAACAACGGGTGCTGGCGACAACTTTAACGCTGGATTTTGCCTAGGATTAATGTTACAGTTAGGCGTGGAAGAATCACTCGCCATAGGTAAGGCGACATCAGGTTTCTATGTTCGCCATATGCATAGTCCTTCCCGTGAACAGCTCGTGGACTTTGTTAAACTATGGTCTGACCGGGTAGGCGAAGAGTTTTAACAAGAACCAGCAGAAATATGAGGGGGTCTATGTAGTGCTTACACTGCGCACGAGGAAAAATGCTAGTCTGGTATTATTCATTGGTTTACTTTTGGTAGCCGCGGCGGCTTGGTCCATGATTTCCGAAGCCGACGGGATGAAGGATGGCATCTATGCTGGCACAGCCACGGGATTTGGTGGCGAGTTAGTTGTTGATGTGACCATTAGTGATGGGAAAATCAGTGGGGTTGCAGTCCGGCCGCACCAGGAAACCCCCTTTGTTGCAGGCGCAGCGATTGAGCAATTGGCAGCCAACGTAGTACAAGCCCAGAGTGCTAATGTTGATGTGGTAAGCGGTGCAACAGTGACAAGTAAGGCCCTTGTGGAGGCAGTAGGTAAAGCCCTGAAAAAAGCTACAGGTGATTATGAAGACGGAGTTTATGCCGGTAGCGCCCAGGGTTTTGGCGGCGACGTGGTTGTCGATGTGACGATAAGCGCTGGAAAAATCAGTGAGGTCGCAGTAAGACCGCACCAGGAAACCCCCTTTGTTGCAGGCGCAGCGATTGAGGAGCTCACTGCCAAGATCGCCGAGGCGCAAAGCACAGAACTCGATGTAGTAAGCGGCGCCACGGTGACGAGTACGGCCCTTATGAATGCAGTGCAAAATGCCTTGACCGGAACAGGTGTAGTGGAAATACCAGAAGAGCCTGTCGCCGTTGTTGCGGATAATCCCTTTGACATCACTGTAGGCGATGGCACACATCGTGCTAGCGCTCAAGGTTTTGGCGGTGACGTGGTCCTTGATGTCACGGTCAGCGGTGGCAAGATAACGGAAATTGTGATTGTGGAGAACAGCGAAACACCCTTTATTGCCGGTAACGCCCTTGAACAGCTTCCTGCAGCTATTGTTGAAGCACAAGGTCCTGTAGATGCTATCAGCGGTGCAACAGTAACAAGTGGAGCTATCTTAGAAGCAGCAGAAAAGGCCTTACGAGGTGAAGTACTAGCGGTGGCCGAACCCGCTGCGACTTATACAATTAGCGTAGGCGATGGCACACATCGTGCTAGCGCTCAAGGTTTTGGCGGTGACGTGGTCC